>JAVBPT010000061.1:0-26091 GCA_031549455.1 Eubacteriales bacterium | reverse complement strand
GTTTGTAGGCCAATAATTTTGTCTTTTAACCAATCCGAGTCAATCATATAAATATAAAATAATCTAAAAAGTACGATGCCAAACGCGAGTAAAATAAGCATCAAAAAGAATCGAAACCTTTTCACATAAAATAAACCAATTTCTACATTTAAGAAGTTCAAATTTCTACCTGTAAACAAAAACTTTCTATAGCATATCTATTAAGCAAAAAGGTATTTTAGAATCGCAAAATCATTTATATTCCAAAAGTACTTTTGTTCCCGAATCAATTTTTACTCCTGAAAGTGGAATTTGCTTTTCAACAATTTTGCCATTATTTTTCTCATTCTCCTCCACCGCAAGCCCCAAATTTTTAAGTTTTGTTAGAGCCTCCTCATATTTCAGATTAATTAAATTTGGCATCGGCACAAGCGTATCTGATTTAGAAGTCGCATAAAGAAGAACTTGCGAGTTGTATGGCAGTATGGTTCCACTTGCCGGCTCCTGTCTTTCTACAAAGCTTCCGTTTCCGACAACTCGATAGCTTAACTTTTTAGACTGTAAATCTGCAATCGCATTGACAATATTGTAATCCACATAGTTTGAGAGCGAAACCTCCACATCTAAATTTAGCTTCTCAGTAGTTCTTGTGGATTTCGGTACCCCTAGATATTTCAGGGATTTTTCCATAATTTCACGTGCGATCGGGCCCGCAACTGTGCCTCCATATGGATCTGTGGTTTGTGGGTCATCCACCAGGACAATCAGAGCAATTTTAGGGTCATCCACCGGGGCAAATGTAATAAAAGAGGTAACATACTTGCCAGATCCCCTTGGCAACTTTTCTGCTGTCGCCGTTTTGCCCCCAATTCGATACCCTTCTACGTAAGCCCGCTTTCCCGTTCCACGACTAATAACCGTTTCCAGATACTTCTTCATAATGTTTGAAACATCTTTGGATAATACCCTCCTCATCTCAAGAGATGCGTTCTGATAGATAATCGATCCATTTTTATCGATTACTTTTGAAACCGTATAAGGCCTCAAAAGTCTACCGCCATTGATAACTGAAATAAAAGAGGTTAACATCTGGATAGGTGTTTGGTTAAAAGACTGTCCGAAGGAACTGGTTGCAAGCTCTACAGGTCCAAGCTCATTGGCAGTATACATTAAAGAGCGCGCACTTTCTTCGCCCGGTAAATCAATCTCTGTAAATTCTCCCACGCCAAATGCTTTTTGATAATCATAAAATTTTTGTTTTCCCATTAACAGTCCTATCTCCATTAGTGCCACGTTACAAGAATTTTTGAGTGCATCTTCAATTGATTGGTCTCCATGACTGGCGGTACACTTGATCTCCTGCCCATATAACACCTTTTTCCCTGTGCAGGTAAATCTGGTGTTTACAGTAATAATATTTTCCTCAAGAGCTGCTGCCATCACGTTGGCTTTAAAAGTCGATCCTGGTTCATATGAATTAGTGATTGAGGTATTTTTCCAGATGGCATTTAAAATATCATTTTCTCCCACCCCTGAAGCCAAAAGTCTTTCCCTATACCCCTCATCCAGTATATCCTGCGGTGTATTCGGATTAAATTCTGGCGAACTCGCCATTCCTAATATCTCTCCCGTATTGGGATTCATTGCAATAATCGAAATATTTTGGGGTTTGAATTCCAACTCAAGTCTTCGGATAGAATCCTCTATAAAATTCTGAATAATCTTGTCAATTGTCAACACAACTGAGTATCCATCTTTTGGAGGAATAATCTCATTTACCGGAATATCATTATCAAAAGTAATAAACTCCCTTCCAGTTTCCCCTTTTAGATGAGAATCGTATTTTAACTCCACACCCCATCTACCTGATTCTGTGGTTGCAAAACCAATTACGTGGGAGGCAAAAATGCCAGCCAAATATTCCCTTTTAAAAACTTCCTCAAAATAGATGTAAGAATATTCATTCTCGGTTAAGTATTCCCTCATCTCTTCTGCCAATTCCTTACTAAGTGCTTTCTTAAGGATGGTATAGTGGTTTTCTTGTGTAATTGCTTTTTCTACATCGGAAAGACTCATCTCTAGCTTTTCAGCTAAATACTGCTTTAGAATTTCTAAGTTTTCCTTCTTAATTTTCACAAGATTTTGGGGATCGAGCACAATATTAAACATTCTTTTACTAATGACAAGCTCATTTCCGTTTCGATCCTTTATACTTCCGCGAATTGGATTCAAAATTTTATTACTTTTTGTCACTTGTTGCATACTTGCAAGCCGCCTATACTCTTCTCCCTTTACAATCTGAATATAAATAATGTTTGCAGTTAGCGCGAAGAGGATAAAAGCAAAAATAAGACCTAAAAAAATAGCTCTTATTTTCGTTATATTTTTATTCTTCACTTTACTCTTGGTTTTATTTTTTTCTCTCATTACTTTATTCCTAATAATTTACCGTATAATTACTGCTAGGTATGTCGATGTATCGTACTTGATAATCCGCCGTACTAACCATGCCTAGTTTTCCCATTGCAATTTTTTTAACATTATTGATGTCCAATGTTTCGGCAATTTTAACATCTGTGTTGTAAATTTCATCTTCAACTTGTTTAATCTCTGATTGAAGACCCACAATTAGACTTTGTTTATATTTTCCTGTTGTGTACTGCGTCAAAACTGTAATCGCTGCCACAAATACCGCTACACACAACAAAAGCAAGGAGCTTTTGCTAATGGGCTTTGGCCTTACTGAAAGACCCGGTGTCTTTTCAACTTTAATATCAAAATTTCTATAATCAGCACTTCGTTCTTCTTCCTCGTAAGCCAAATTTCCATATATGTAATTATTATAACTAACCCTACTCATCCCTTAAACCCCTTTGATTATTTTTTCTCAAAAACTCTTAGCTTCGCACTCCTTGCTCTGCTGTTTTGTAATAACTCTTTCTCACTTGGTATGATTGGTTTTTGTGTGACAATCTGTCCCTGTGGTTTGTTCCCACATACGCACACAGGTAGTTCTCTTGGACATACACATGTGTTGACAGCTCGTCTAAATTTTTCTTTCACAATCCGATCCTCTAGTGAGTGAAAAGTTATTATACAAAGTCTACCACCAACACTTAATACATTTATCATCTCTTCTATTGCATTCTCTAAAATCTCTAGTTCATTATTGACCTCAATTCGTATTGCTTGAAAAGTTTTTTTTGCGACATGTCCTTCTTGTCTATATTTTTTGGGAATGGATTTTTCTATAATATCCACAAGTTCGAACGTTGTCTCAATTTTTTTATCTTCTCTTGCAATAACAATATTGTGTGCAATTTTTTTAGCAAATGGCTCTTCCCCATACTTATAAAGTATTTCGACAAGTTTTTTTTCTTGATAATGATTTATGACATCATCTGCAGAAAACTCTGCATCTTGATTCATTCTCATATCTAATCTCGCGTTTCTCATATAGGAGAAACCTCGGTTTTCACTATCTATTTGATAGGACGAAACCCCTATGTCTATGAGTATACCATCTACTTTTTCGATTTGCAATAGATTTAGCGTATTTTTTAGATTTTTGTAGTTTTCATGTATTAGGTGTTTTGTGCTTGTATACTTTTCTAGAATTTTTTTTGAATAGCTTAAGGCATCCGTGTCTTGATCTATTCCAATGAACATTCCTTCCTTGTTTAATTTTTCACAAATTTTGCTTGCGTGTCCAGCACCACCAACCGTGCCGTCCACATATATCCCGTTTGCTTTTATTTTTAACATCTCTATAGTCTCGTTGAGCATCACCGGTACATGTGAAAATTCCATTTCATTTCTCCCACCCCTTCTTTTTTAAAATTTAAATACCAAGAATCGTCATTTTTTCTGCTATTTCATCTGCATTGAAATCTTCGTTGCTGTTATAACCTTCCCAAGTTTCTACGTTCCAAATTTCAATTCGATTTGAAACGCCGATTGAGATCACCTCTTTTTCTAGTTTTGCATATTCTCTAAGACTTTGTGGAACAAGAATTCTTCCTTGACTATCTAGTTCACATTCTTCAGCACCTGCTAAAAAAAATCTTGTAAACTGGCGCGCATCCTTGCTACTAAATGGCAAATTTTTTAACTTCTCTTCAAACTTGTTCCATTCTTCCAAAGTATAAATGAACAAACAGCCATCTAGTCCTTTTGTAATAATAAATCTGTCTCCAAGTTTGGTTCTGAATTTTGAAGGAATCATAACTCTACCTTTTGCATCGATGCTATGTCTTGTTTCTCCGATAAACATATGTATTCCTCCTTCACTTAAAGTTTTACCACTTTGCTCCACTTTGTACCACTTATCTATATATTACTACCATTTTGCCTTTTTGTCAATACCTTTTTTTGAATATTCCTAGAATTTTTAAATTTGACCCTTTATTTTATTTTTATTCTGTCGATATATAAGCACAAAATTTGTATTATAAAAAAGATTCGATGCTCTCCCCGGTATAAGACGCGCATCACTCTAGCCCATTTCCCGATCTACTCTTGGCTGATATAATAAAGATAAAACTAAACTCTCGTATATTTGAAATTACTTAGGTACATATGATTATTTATATTTATTGTTTATATAGTGTGAAATAAATACTGCTTATCTTCTTGCTGTTTACTTTTTATTTTTTTTTGTTAAACTATAGTGTAATGTAAAAATAGAAGGAGAAAATATGGAAAAAAATATTGCTGCTTTCTTTGACATCGATGGCACATTGTACAGAGAAGCCTTGTCCGTTGAACTTTTTAAAAAACTTTCCAAAAATGCAATTATCCCAGAATACAGATGGCTTGAAGAGATTCGCCCGATCTATAATAACTGGGTAACTCGTATTGGCGAATACAATGCCTATATGGATGTCTTATCTAAAGTTTATACTGAATCCATCATTGGACTAAATAAAAATGTTCTATCATTTTTGGCCAAGCAGGTCATCGAAGATCACGGTGAACGATTATTCAAATACACAAAAAGCAGAATTCAATTTCATAGGGAGGCAGGGCATAAAATTATCTTCATTTCTGGTACTCCTAGTGAACTAGCACAATACCTCGCAGCCAAATTAGATGTAACCGATTATATTGCCAGTGTCTACATGACGGATGATAACAACAACTATACAGGAGAGATCCTCCCAATGTGGAAAAATGAAAATAAAAAGCATGCACTTAGCAGCTTTGTTGAAAAGTACAATGTTGATCTCTCAGAGAGCTACGCTTATGGTGACACCGGTGCAGATGTCGATATGCTGTCCTCCGTTGGTCACCCTACCGCTGTAAATCCTACAAGAGATTTAATTGAAGGTGTTCGTATGTGCGAGGAATTAAAGAAAAAGATTCAGATCATTATTGAAAGAAAAGACGTTATTTACAACTTAGATATCAACTGCATCGATTTACTAGATGTTTAATAACCATCAAAAAAAGGATACCCATCCTTTTTTTATGCTCTGATTCCCCTTTTATGATCATGAAAAACTGTCTCTGATAGACCAGCACGGTCATACGTAAAGCCTGTATAAATTTTTTCTGTATTCTTCATAACCGTTTGGTCGTTTTCTTTTTCCGCTTTCTCTTTCAACATTTTCCAGGTTTCTAGCATGTGATTCACAATTTTGTCACTATCCTTCAGCAATTTCTCATCATTTTTAATCCTAAATGTTACTAAATTTTTATTAATATAAAGATATAAACTCAAAAGGTCATATGAAATAGGGTAGCTCATGTCGAGCGAAAACATCAACTCCTCAAGATAATTTTTGGCTTTATCTAAGTGTCTTGTAAGTCTCATATCGTCCTTATCAACAACATACTTCCTCACTTCTTCTATTTCATTTAGTATCAATTCATAAGTGATAATTGTCAGATCAATTCCTGTGGCACTGGCTACATTTGCTGTGGTCACTTCTGTCATCTTAAATCATCTCCCTCTAATTATTTAATAGTTGCAGTATCGACTGAGGTCGTTGGTTTGCATGTGCAAGAATAGATACTCCTGCTTGTGCCAAGACGTTAGCTCTTGTATACTCCGCCATTTCTGCTGCCATATCGACATCCTCGATTCTAGAAAGCGCCGCCGTCATATTTTCATTTGCAGTCGTCAAACTATTCACTGTATGCTCCAGCCTATTTTGAAAAGCCCCGAGTTTGGACCGTATTACCGAAACAATCTCAATCGCCTTATCGATCTTCCCAATTGCCTCCTCTGCATATTCTATTGTCCCCATTTTAACATCCTCTATGCCAAGTGCTTTGGGGGATAAATTTTGAATTCTAATTTCCATTGTCTGTCCCTCGTTCGCACCAATCTGCAGTGTGAGCGGACCGCTCTCCAAAATATGCATAGTCACATTTCCGACTTTTTGATTGTTCTCAATAATCAATTCAAAACCACTTGGCCCTGTAAACTTAATTTTACTTCCCTCTGTGCTGACTGTGGTACCCGCCGGAAATCCTTCTATCTCCGCTGTTCCTGAGATATCAAAAACAACGCTATTTAAATCCACCTTGACATCATTTCCCAAATTTCCTAAGTTTTTTTGTAATCCTACTTCTTTATCTGTGAAACCGATTGCATTGACCGCAGAAAGGTCTGCTCCCGATGCTTCTATCGTAATTTTATCACCATTTGTATTATAAGCAACCAGTTTCCCGGACTCCATCATAAATGTAGTGTTGGGTACACCCATTCCATTCAAATTTGTAATTAATGCATTTATATCAAGTGGTCCCGATGGAACTGAAATCGGCGCTCCCACATTGGCCCCATTCACCACAATCTGAATATTGGAGGCTGTTAGATTGGTTGTTGTATCCATTGTTTTTCCAGTTGCGCTTTTCGTTGCTGTGTCTGGAAGTGCCGTTGCCCCCGCGACAAGTTGGCTGATTAAATTGTCACGCAAGGTATCATCCGCGGATGTTTTGGAATCGATTGCAAGTGGTTTTTGGGATACAATGCTTAGCTTCCCAGCAGAAAGTGCAATGTCTACTCCGGGGATATTAGCCTGCTTCAGTTTGTTAAATATATCAGTGGTGGTATCTGCTGCCAAAAAACTTATTTCAACGTTATTGATATAAACCGTTCCGTTGCTCCCTGCCGTAAACGAAGCGGTCGATGTACTCATATAGGCATCCGTACTATTCGGGTTAAAACTTTGGCTATCAAGACCCAGTAACCTTAATAAAGCAGTGTCTCCCTCTACCTCAATTTTTTTTTCTCCATATTCTTGGGCTGTCAATGTAAGCCGGGAACCATTTTCAAATGGTTGTCTGGTTGTCAAATCCACACTAACAAGATTCGAAAGATTTCTTAGTTTCTCAAACACTTTCTCACTGGTATCCCCACGTTCGATCACCACTTGTTCTCCATTGATATTGATTGTCCCACCTGTTGTAGCTTTTCCGTCCGCATCAAACAAAGTGACCACGTTTCCCGTATCTTCTGTTTTTTTAGCGGCTTCTGATATTTGAAAAGTATAATCTGCCGCTTGTACAGAATCGCTCATCGAAATAAGACTTGCCGCATCTGTGTCGGTTGGAAAGGTTTTTCTATCTACACTTCCATTTAATAAAGGAAGTCCATTGTATTCTGTGGTTTTTGAGATCCGCTCAATCTCGCTCTTTAGTTGACTGATCTCTGCGCTAATCGTAGCTCGGTCATCCGACCCAAGTGTTCCATTGGATGCTTGGATTGCTAGTTCCCTTGCACGATGGAGCATACTATGCACCTCTACCAGTGCTCCCTCAGCTGTCTGAATAAGACTAATACCATCCATTGAATTTCGATTGGCGGTAGCAAGTCCATTGATCTGCGTTCTCATCTTTTCACTGATTGCGAGACCAGCAGCATCGTCGGCCGCTCTGTTGATTCTCTTTCCAGAGGAAAGCTTTTCTATACTCCGATCAAGGCCCAGATTCGTTTTCGTTAACTGATTCAGCACTTTTAGTGCTGGTATATTGGTGTTCACTTTCATAAGAATGCCCCCATTTCTTTATTTATCGTCATTTTTATTTTCTTCTTTAGCTTCTTTTTCTTCCACTCTTTTGAGAAATTTTAGAAGCTCCCCTACAATTTTTAAGTATTCCTTATCCATCATACCACTTCCTCAAAATTTGTTTTCAAGCGTGTCGACCGCTTGCTTACTGTTTCTGCAATAATACTCTTTCCATTTAATTTAAACAAACGAATCGTATATTGATCTTGTTTCATCCCATCCTTTAGAGCTTGCATTTCTGTTTCTACCGCTTTGCTTGTCTGCTCTGTTTTCATCTCTATTTTCAATTCTTTTCTTTTTTGGTTGAGTTCAACTCTAAGCTCGGTCTCCCCTAGTGATTTTGTATTCAAACTGATCGTGATATGCACTTGACCTCTCGCTTTATCCTTCCCCTTATTTGCCACATAGATATTCACCACCGTCAACTCGTCTCCTAAATATATCGGTATCTGAGTTACGTCTTCTACCCTTTCGCAGAGTGTAATCATATTAAAAAGGGACGATGTATTGCCAATCTGATCTAACTTCTCCTCATTCACCAATAATTCCCGGCTAAGATCTTTTAATTGGTTAAAATATCCTACAATCTCCACATCCGCGAGTTCTTTCTCCATTGTTTTTTCAGATAGCTTTTTAATAGTGTTTCTTAATTCATCACTTTCTTGCATCACAAGAACAGTTTTTATAATATCTTGTGTTTCTGTTTTTTGCTTTTCAAATTGTTTAAAAGCTTTTAAATCGTCTAGTGTGAGACCTTCACGATTCAATTTTTCCTCTATATTTCGATTTTCAATGTGCTCCTTGAGCATCCCGAGATCTCTTTTTTTATGGTGCGATGTCTCATCCAAAGATCGAATAGCTTGACGAATTCTTGACTTTGCATTGTCCTCATTTATAATCAATTCTTCCAACATCCCGAAATCTTCTCCAACAAGTGTTTCAAATGTATGCTGCTCAAGATGTTTTGTGGCATGATAGATCCTATCCACTGTAATCTCAGACTGCACTTCTATAAACTTGCCAAGTCCGACATCTTTCATCTTGTCAATCTTATAGAGTATTCTATAAACTCCAATGACCGCGCTTTTCTCCTCTGACGTAAAATCATCATCTGCTAAAACTCTCGCAATCTTCTGATAAACATTTTGTTTTTTATTCTCCTCTTCCAGATTTGCCTCTCTTCTGCCCTCTATATACCTTAAGAGTGACTCAATGTCCATCTCCGTTGGGTCAATCTTCTCTCTGATCAACTCTAGCACTTGTCTGGGTGAAATTTGATTTATGATTCCAGAAAGTTTTGTTTCCATTTCTGAGACTGCATTGACATTTTGTTGTGTGATTTCCAAATGGTTCATGGATAAAATAATCGCTGATTTTAACGTGATGGGTGTTACATCAATCTGATTCATTTGAAGCACACCTTCCATTTGGTTTTGTGTCATCTTAAGGACGGAGGAAAGAACCATCGTGGACTCTGTCATACTCTCTTCATACTTCTGTATAACCGTCCGATTCTCCTCCGCAAGACGCCCCAAAGTAACCTCTTTCTTCGAAAGAATTATTGTATTTTGATAAATCCTAAAGTCTCTATTTTTTAGTGTTTTAAGATCATCGTATACTTTTTCAAATAAGGTGGCACTTTGCTTAACCACCTCCTTTTCATCCGCTTTCATTAACCCGCTTGCAACCTCTTGTATTGGAGAGAATTCGATATGAATCCCCATATTTTGAAGTCTGTAGATATTTTCAGAAGTCATTTTATTTTTGATGGTCTCTAGATCATTTCTAAGATGTCTGTAACGATCCTCTGTTTCCTCCGCCTCACCAGAGGCTAAAATATTATTTTTTCGTTCCTCGATGACTTTTCTCAATAAGTCGATGTTCACAAAGGTCCGGTTATCCAAAAATTTCTTTATGCTTCCCTTATTCTCATCCATCAAGGCAGCATCAATCACATCTTTTACTTCAACAAGTTGTTCTTCGATCAAAAGATGGTCAAAGTCCAAACCGATATCCTCTTTCGTGTTCTCTCTGATATTTTGTATTGCGCTCTCTATCATCCTCTCATCCGTTAAATCGGAAAACATCTCCTGCAACTTTTGCACAGTAGAAAAGTTTTCCTTTGTTATATCCATTTCATTCTCAATCATTTTTTTAACAAGCCCAATATTTTCCTCTGAAACAACAAGCCCATTCTGCTCCAAAATCTTGGCATAATCCTCATCCGAAAATGACTCCTCGGTTCGTTGCACTTTGGATGTTGATGAGAAAACCGTTTTATAAACATGATCAAGCGTCAGTGGTACATTCCTTTTCATAATGGTCAACACCTCATCAATCCCAACCTCTTCCAGCTTTTCCATCTTGTCCATAACCTGTGTTAGATACAAAACATTCTCTGATATGACCGGTAAATCGGCAGAAGACAAAATGGCCTCTACGCTTTCCATACTTTTTTCCTTCTTTTCCGACTTCACCCCAAGCGTAGCAATGATTTCGTTAATCTCATCAATCGAAAGATTGTCCGCTTCCACGCCCATCTCTTTTAGTTTTTCAATTTTTTTTTGGGTGAGGTTCACTTGTAACGTGCCAAAAGCATCTGTCTTGTCCTCAATCAGCTCACTATTTTCTATCTCCTCTTTCTTCCTTCCCTTTACCTGCTCAGAAACGTCCGAAATCAAAGTGCTTACAATCTTTTCATCCTTCTCTTTTATATTCTCTATTCCCTCTGCCCTTTTAGATGAGAAGTAGGTTAATTTTACTTTGCTTTTATCCAACTCTTTAATTGCAAAACGAAGGTCTCCTGTGTTTAAATCTTCCTGACTAATCTCCGTTCTGGATAGAGTTACCTTTCCAAGTTGGTTGGATAATGCAACATCTACCTTATCTCCGTTTTCTGAAACAATTCTTCCCGTGACCATATCCCCTATTTTCATAGAGGTTTGTTTTTGATTTGACATATTCGAACCAATCGATAAGCGATTTGCTATTTCAAATGTTACATTTTGCATAGAGTAACCTTTTATCCCTTTAGGTATATTATCGGACAAAGCAAAAGAAACATTTAGTCCTCAAACCAAATGTTTCTTTTTGTATCCACATACTATTTTTCTTTAATGACTTTTAATGCCGGAAGTTCATCCCCTTCTAAAAATTCAAGAGAGGCTCCTCCCCCTGTCGATATATGTGTCATTTTGTCTCCGTAACCCAGATTGTTCACTGCAGAAGCGGAGTCTCCTCCACCAATAATTGTGGTTGCATCCAATTCTGATAACGTTTTCGCAACCTCAAGTGTTCCTTTTGCAAAATTTTCAAATTCGAATACGCCCATTGGGCCATTCCACATCACTGTCTTAGCAGATTTAAGCGCATCTTGGAATAGGGTGATGGTCTTTTCTCCGATATCAAATCCCTCCCAATCTACTGGAATCTTATCGCTATCTACCGTCTTAAACGGTGTATCGTTTTTAAATTCTTGTGCGATAACTGTGTCCACTGGCAGTAATAATTTTACACCATTCTTTTCTGACTTCTCGATCATTTGTTTTGCAAAATCTACCCGCTCAGCGTCTAGAACCGATTTTCCAATCTCATATCCTTTTGCCTTTAAGAATGTGAATGCCATCGCTCCACCGATAATCAGGACATCTACTTTATTCAGTAGATTTTCAATAACCTTGATTTTGTCTTTTACCTTTAAGCCCCCTAAGATCGCCACAAAAGGTCGAGCCGGATTATTGATCGCTTCTCCCAAAAATTTTAGTTCTTTTTGGATCAGATATCCGATCACTGAATCTTCCACATATTTCACAACGCCTACATTAGAAGCATGGGCTCTATGGGATGTTCCGAATGCATCATTTACAAAGATTTCTGCAAGACTAGCAAGTTCACGGCTAAATTCATCACCGCACTCCTCTTCCTCTGCTCTAAATCTTGTGTTTTGTAGTAACATCACATCTCCATTGTTTAATTCTGCCGCCATCTTCTTTACATGATCGCTCACAACAAGATCGTCATTCGCAAATTTCACTTCTTTCCCTAGCAATTCGGATAATCTAGCCGCAACCGGAAGTAGAGAAAGTTTTGGATCTGGCGTTCCTTTCGCTTTACCAAGATGTGAACAGAGGATTATCTTTCCTCCGTCCCCAATAATTTTCTTAATGGTCGGCAAAGATTCTACAATTCTTGTTTCATCTGTTATTTTTCCATCCACAATGGGTACATTAAAATCACATCGAACGAGCACTTTTTTACCATTTACGCTTATATCATCTATTGTTCTTTTCATAATTTCCTCCAAAGAAAAATTCAGTTTGATTTTTAGATCAGTTGTTTATTATTCAAGCTCTTTATCAGAATGGATGCGAACAAAGCTCTCCCCCTCTTCTATATACGTTTTTTCCCCATTCACTAATGTTCTTAACCTATTTAGTGGCATTAGCACCTGGGATCCAAGCTTTTCTGTAATAAAATCAATAATTTTGTCGTTCCCAGCCCTTCCCGTACTCGGCCTCTTAAAGGTTACCGTTTTCCCTACATAATCGAACGGATAAAGAAACGGTAATTCTGGATTAACTGTCAACTGATCGACCGTCTTCTTAAATACTTCGCTCAAAAACGCTTTTTCTCTTCCTAGAACTGAAAATGAATCCCAGTTACCCCCTTCCCTTTCAGACGCAAATCTTACAAGTAAGCTCGTTAGTTTATCCTTTTCAATCTGTGTATTAGGCTCACATAGGAAAGTCCAAAGATATGGTAAGGCTTCTGTGCAAAAGATTTTATCCTCTATTCCCTCTCCGTTCTGATCATAAAATTCGGGTATGTTCATATATATTCTCCTAAAACGATTAGAAAAATCATATCACACTTTGTTTCAAAAGTCTATCTATTATTTGCTATCCACTGAGTTCATATATTTAATTAGATCCACTAATTTATTTGAATATCCCCACTCATTATCATACCAGGATACTAGTTTTACAAAGTTATCATTAAGCGCGATTCCTGCGTTGATATCAAAGATTGAAGTATGTGGGTTATGCAATAAATCTTGTGAAACAAGCATTTCATCTGTCCAGGTAAGAATTCCTTTTAGACTTCCTTCTGAAGCTTCTTTAATTGCTTTTACAATATCTTCATATTTGGTTGGTTTTTCAAGTCTACAAGTAAGGTCTACAACCGATACATTTGTGGTTGGCACTCTGAATGACATACCGGTTAGTTTGCCGTTTAATTCTGGTATCACTTGACCTACCGCTTTTGCAGCTCCCGTTGAGGATGGAATAATGTTTGCACTTGCTGTTCTTCCCCCTCTCCAGTCTTTATTAGAAGGACCATCTACCGTTTTTTGAGTCGCCGTTGTTGCATGAACCGTAGTCATTAGTCCTTCAATGATTCCAAACTTCTCATGCACAACTTTGGCAAGCGGCGCAAGACAGTTTGTTGTACAAGAAGCATTGGATACAATATTCATGTCTTTTGTATATTTTTCATTGTTTACACCCATTACAAACATTGGAGCATCTTTTGACGGAGCACTGATCACCACTTTTTTAGCTCCTCCTTTAAAATGCGCAGATGCCTTTTCAATTTCTGTAAATACACCAGATGATTCAATTACATACTCTGCTCCTGCTTCCCCCCAAGGAATTTCTGCTGGATCTTTACAGGTATAAACGGATATTTTTTTACCATCTACAACTAATTTTCCGTCCTCTGCTCTAATTTCTCCAGGATATGCACCATGTGTACTATCATATTTTAGCATGTAAACCATATAATCTACATCTATAAAAGGGTCATTGATAGCCACCACGTTGACATCCCCTCTTTCCACCGCTGCTCTAAAAGCAAGTCTTCCAATTCTTCCGAAACCGTTAATTCCTACATTTACTGACATTTTAAACCTCCTATAAAAATTTACATTTTGTGTATTTTAAAGATAGAATGCCTTTATTCTATAGTAAATATTTAAAAAATCAAGTGCGTTTGACGATTTTTTTCAGAAGCACAAAAAAAGTTAAGATGACTAAAAGATGTTACTGATTAGCAAAACATCTATCATTTAACTTTCTGAAAATAGTATGCTCTCTTTTTTGATTTTTATACTGTTTTTTGATTTTTTGTTTTAAAAGAGTCAAAAAAAGAAAGGAGCAAGAAGTAAGGAAGTTTATAGACTCGAGGAAGTCTTTTTTTTGGCTCACTCAATGTTCTATACAACCACTCCAGTCCAAGCTTCCTATAGATCACAGGGGCTCTCTTCACTGTTCCGCTGAGCACATCGATCGTTCCGCCTACGCCGATTGTTACCCTTACGGCAAGGCGCTTTCTATACTGGTAAACCCATGTCTCCTGTTTCGGAATCCCTCCCATCCCCACGACAAGAAGTGAAGCACCTGACCCATTAATTTGTTCAATGATGGCTTCATCATCCGAATCTTTAAAGTAACCATTTCTAAAACCTGCAATCTTTAGTCTTGGATATTTTGCTTTTATATTTTCCAGCGCTTTTTCTAAGACATCTTGTCTTCCGCCAAGAAAAAATACTTGATGATCCGTATCTTGCATCCCATCCAAAACATGTTCCAATAGCTCACATCCCGGAACACGTGTTTTTAATTTTGTTTTTGTAAACTTAGAGGCAATGACAACTCCAATCCCATCTGGAACGGATAACGCTGCCTCATTCAATATCGTCTTATATAAGGGGTCTTTTAAAGATAAAAGAATAAATTCCGGATTGGGGGTATGAACCATTTTTAGACCGCCCTGACCCAGCAAGTCAATTATCGTATTTTTCGCTTCTTGCATCGTCACTTTGTGAACTTTTACGTCAAGTATTCTTGTTTCTTCCATAGATTCCTCCACTATTAAAATATACCCACAATTTTCCCATTCTCGTCAATATCCACCTTCTCATAACTTGGAGTTTTAGGTAAACCGGGCATGGTCATGATATCCCCTGCCAGAACCACAATGAACCCCGCTCCTTCCGAAAGTCTCACATCCTGCACATGAAACTTAAACCCTTCTGGGCTTCCAAGCAATTTTGGATCATCCGAGAAAGAGTATTGCGTCTTTGCAATGCAAATTGGGAGATGGCTTTTTTGGATCTTTTGAATCTTACTTTCTGCCAACTCCGAATATTCCACCTCTTTTGCGCCATATATCTCCTTTGTAATCTTTTCAATCTTTTCTTTTATCGAGAGTGTCTCTTCATAAAGCGGCTTGAAATTTGATGCCTTGTTTGCCTGCTCTTCAATTTTTTTCGCAAGTGTGATTCCACCTGTCCCACCTTCCGCATGAACTCTGGAAAGTGCAAACTCAACCCCTTGCTCTTTACATAGGTGCTCAATCACCTCAATCTCACAATCCGTATCATGAGTATATTGATTGAGTGCCACCACAATAGGCACCCCATACTTCTTCATATTTTCAATATGCCTCTTAAGATTCGCACTTCCTTTTTCCAGTGCCTCAATGTTCTCCGCTAAGGGTTCCTCCTTAGGCACAAATCCGTTATATTTCAAAGCTTTTATCGTTGCTACAATTACAATTACGCTTGGCTTTAAATCTCCAATCCGACACTTAATGTCCAAAAATTTCTCTCCTCCAAGATCCGCCCCGAAACCCGCCTCTGTAATAACGAAGTCCGAAAGTTTGAGTCCCAATTTGGTAGCGATAATTGAGTTACAACCATGTGCAATATTTGCAAAAGGGCCACCATGCATTATGCATGGTGTATTTTCTGTGGTCTGAATTAGATTTGGTTTAATCGCATCTTTTAAAAGTGCAGCCATCGCGCCATGCACCTTTAAATCTTTTGCATAAACTGAATTTCCGGCTAGATCATATGCGATCATGATTTGCCCTAGTCGATCTTTTAAATCCATAATGTCCTTCGAAAGACAAAAGATCGCCATGACCTCACTTGCAACCGTGATCATAAAGCCATCCTTTCTGCGTATTCCATTGCCTTTACCGATGCCCACTTCCACTTCCCTTAAAGCCCGATCGTTCATATCCATCACACGCTTAAAAAAGATGTTCTCAATATCTATCCCCAGCTCATTTCCCTGCTTAATATGATTGTCGATCGCCGCACAAAGCAGATTATTCGCTGAAGTAATCGCATGGAAGTCTCCAGTAAAATGCAAGTTGATTTCCTCCATCGGAACAACTTGCGCATATCCGCCACCTGTTGCCCCGCCTTTTACACCAAACACGGGCCCAAGCGAGGGTTCCCTTAAAACAACCACTGCGTTTTTATTGAGCTTTGAAAAAGCCTGACCAATTCCAATGGTGGTGGTGGTTTTTCCCTCGCCCGCCGGAGTCGGATTGATTGAAGTGACCAAAACGAGCTTCCCCTCTTTTCGTTCTTTTAGACGAGTAAAAATAGAGGGATCAATCTTGGCTTTGTATGGACCATAGTACTCCAATTCCTCCTCTAAAATCCCCAGCCTTTTAGCCACCTCTTTAATGTGAAGCATTTTGGTCTGTTTTGAAATTTCAATATCTGTTAACATTTTACACCTCTTTTATTTCGCGCTTATCAATCAACGGAAATAATTTTTCATACTCTTCAAAATTTGGAATGAGCGTTTTTTCTTTTTTCTCGACAAGCTCCTTTACCTCTTTATAATTCATATATCTTACCTCTGCCACCTCTTCTGCCTCAAGCGCTAAATCCCCTAAAGGAATATTCTTAAAAAGCAAATAGTTATCATAGAAGATGTTATTAATATAATCCATATTCCCGGCTCGATTACAATCCTTTAAACTAAATAAAAATTCAAGGTCGTCCTCGTGAGCCAGGATTCCAAGCTCTTCATCCAATTCCCTCAAGCAGGCTGCTATCGAATCTTCACCTGCTGACACATGTCCCCTTACAAAACAGCTCCATAAATTTGGATAGATTTTTTTACCAACACTTCGCCTATGCATCAGGATTTCCTTATGATCATTTATAATACAAATCGAAACAGCTCTATGAAAGTCACCATCTTTTTTAATGCTTGATTTCGTTTTTACTTCACCTGTCTTTTCCCCATTCTCATTTAAAACATCTATCAGCTCTTCCATTTACTTCCTCCTTTAATACTTCGCAATATACTCTTCCGGCCTCTTCTGACCCAATTTCACGTCATACAAAATCGCCTCCACAATCCTTCCCGAAGCATTTCCATCTCCATAAGGATTGATGGTATTTGCCATCTGATCATGCACCTCTTTATGACTTAACAGTTCATCCGCAAACTTGAATATTGTATTGCGTTCTGTGCCCGCCAACTTCAAAATACCTGTTTTTAACCCTTCTGGTCTCTCTGTCACATTTCTAAGCACAATGGTGGGTAAAAAAAACGAAGGCGCTTCTTCTTGCAAACCACCTGAATCAGTTAACATTATGTAGCTTTGTTTCATCAGATTATGCATATCCTCAACATCAATCGGCTCAATAAGATAAACGCGTTCAACCTCTTTCAATTTACTATTCACAATATTTCTCACCGCTGGATTTTTATGAACTGCGTACACCACAACCACATCTTTATGTCGTTCCACGATATCCTTTACCGCATCGCAGATTTCTTCAAGCGGCCCACCAATATTTTCTCGTCTATGCGCTGTCATTAAAACCAATCTATTTTTCTTAAAATCGATCTTATTTAGGACCTTTTCCTTAAAAACATAGCCTTCCCGGCAAGTATACTTTATACTATCCACCACTGTGTTTCCCGTTACATAAATGTCTTTCTCACTAACGCCCTCCTTTATCAGGTTTTCCTTCGCTGATAAACTAGGAGCGAAATGAAGGTCTGTTAATGCACTTGTTAGAACCCTATTGATCTCTTCTGGGAAAGGCTCTTTTTTATTATAAGTTCTAAGACCTGCTTCTACATGTCCCACTTTGAGTTGCATGTAAAAGCCAAGCAACGCCCCAATGAAGGTAGAGGTGGTGTCTCCGTGAACCAAAATCACATCTGGTTTAACTCTTTTTACCACCTTTTCTAACACCTTTAAGATCCTCGATGAGATTCCTACGAGAGTTTGTTTATTTCTCATAATATCCAGATCATAATCTACTTTTATATTAAATACATCCAGCACTTGATAGAGCATTTCTTTGTGCTGACCCGTCACGCATACCACACTATTTATAAGCGGATTTTTTTCAAGCTCTTTGATAACCGGCGCCATCTTAATGGCCTCCGGTCTGGTGCCAAATATCGTCATGACCGTCATTTTTCCTTTTTTCTTAGGCTTTTTTCTTATCAAGATTCCCACACTAACATAGATCATGCCTGCTAAAACTAGAAAGTAAATATTCTGAGTCAAAAAGGCAAGTAACCCGATTAAGGAAAGGCAGAAAGTGAAGCTAAATAGGACCGAAAGCGTCTTATCTGTTGTGCTGCCTTCCTTTAGCTTTATCCAAATATCCTCATTATCTTTTACGGCAAGAACGGTTCCCCTTATCATCCTCCTTATGGCTACATAAAGTAAGTTAAAAAGCGGAAGAGATAGGATAATAAAAATAGAACGCCATGTATTGATATGAGGTGCCAAAAAGGGATGCAAAAAAGCAGCCAACGCATATCCTATTGTCAGTCCCGCAATATTTGTAACATGTACACTTAAGAGAAACATAACCAGACTAATTCCCAACATAAAAGAAGAATAGATCGTCAAAGAAGAGTCCTTCCCTATAAAACTTAAGAGTAAAATGCCGCTTGCCATAAGCACGACCATCCCTGATGTCATCCTACTTTCCTTTCTCATTGCCTGCACAGATAGAATCATGAGATACATCAAGACAAGCGCAGAAAGGAGCAATACAAACTCTACCGGAGATGAGTATTTAGAAGAGTCTAACCAAAAGCTGGTTGTCAAGACAAGAACCACCCCAAGTACAATATAATTGCTTTTGGTCTTCTCCTGCAACTGGCCATGGTCAAAAGCATAGCCCAAAAACCAGAAATAGAGCAAGCCCACAAATAGAATAATAAAAGATTGCATGCTGATATAAAGAGAAAGGAAGTCTTTCAAAAGAAAGAGACCTGCTAATAAAAATAAGAATGCAAATGGAAAAAGACCGCTTACTAACTGATCGATCATTCCATTTTCCATCGTCACCCTCATAAGATTCCATTTTTTTGACAATGCCCTGAAAATGAAAACAAGAACCGTTGCAAGTCCCATTGCAGATAGAATGAAACACCCAATAAGCAATAAATCCCCCATGTTAACTCCTTTATTTTAATATAATCGCCTTTTGCGGACATAATTCCTGGCAGCAATAGCACTTAATACAGTCTTTGTAGTCGATCACCGCTTTTTTATCTTTCAGTTTGATGGTTTTTGCTGGGCAGGTGGTTACGCAGCGCCCGCAGCCAATACATTTCTCAATGAGCACCTTTGGCTTTGGTTCTAGTATCTTTTTTAATACAGCCTGTAACCATTTGGGCAATCTATGCTTCACCAGTGCTTCCCGGACCAGTGGCAACTTGTATCCCGCCACCCTCAACTCATAAAAAGCACTCAACTCGAGATTGGTGAATTTTAAGATTTCTTTTATATCGATGGTTTCAACAATCCCCCTTTTTTTTGCATAGACAAACAGATCTACACGGTTTGCATCGATACCAATCACACTACTTGATACAATATCTAGGTAATAAGGATTGGTGCTTCCAAGTAAAAGTCCAACTTTACGTGGTGTTCCAGCTGTTGGCCCTTCCCCTTCCATACCAAAAATTCCATCCATAATATTAATTGCCGGTTTATAATGCTCACAAATATCCAATAAGAAATGGGTAAATTTCTCTTTATCTTTATACTGATAGTGATACCTTGTCTTATAGATTCCAACAACTGTGCCATAAAGATTCTTTATCGCTCCACTAAAGAGCGTAAGACCATGCGTTTTTAATTTAGGTAAGTTGATAATGAGATCTGCCTCAAGAAACACCTTGGCGAGTCTTATGTTTTTCGCATGTTCCGAAAGGTCAACCTCCACTTCAACTGGTTCCAAACAAATTTCAATGCCAAGCTCATCTGCGATCGCTTTTATCCCTGTCGCCCTATAAACTTCAGCAATCAACATCTTGTTGTTCGGTCCACCCGGACATTCTGCAATTATAATCTTTTTGGTAAGTGGGCGGATTATTTCACATACCGCTTTAACAATAAACGGGTGAGTCGTTGCCGCATCCTCTGGCTTTTTAGCCATAACAAGATTGGGCTTGATGACTACCTTCGTATCCCTGGTTATCTTTTGCTCAATTTGCATCGCATCTAGCAAATGCCTTACCTTCTGTTTTAGTTCCTCATATTCATAAGTTTCCTGCTTCTCTATGAATACCTTATCAATCATTCTTCACAAACTCTTCAATTTTCTTTGCGATGCTTTGTGGATCCAATTCATATAACTTAAACAGCTCCAAACTCTCTCCTGATTTTCCGAAGCGATCATTTACGCCAATTCGAAGTACCTTTACAGGGTACTGTTCTGATAACACTTCACACACGGCAGAGCCAAATCCACCGATGATGTTGTGTTCTTCTACTGTCACAACCTTTCCGGTCTTCTTGGCTGAAGAAACAATCATCTCTTTATCAATAGGCTTAATACAATGGATGTTCACAATTTGAGCGGATATCCCTTTTTCTTTTAATATTTTATTGGCTTCCACCACATGGGATGTGATGATCCCAGTTGTGAAAACGGTCACATCCTTTCCATCACAAATCTCCACCCCTTTATAGGGTTCAAACTCGTACTCCATGCTATTGAATACTTTTTCTGATTTGATTCGAGCAAGCCTTACATAGGTCGGTTTGTTGGTGGTCGCAATATATTTAATCACCTCTCTTGTTTCCACTTCGTCCGCCGGTGAAAATACCTCCATGTTTGGAAGAACCCTCATGAGCGCAATATCTTCAAGTGCCTGGTGTGAGCCTCCATCTTCTCCAACATTTAGACCCGCATGGGTTGCCACGATCTTTACATTCAGGTTGGAATAAGCAATGGTATTTCGAATCTGGTCATAACACCTGCCGGTCGCAAAGATAGCAAAGCTAGATGCAAATGCGATCTTGCCACTTACGGCAAGGCCTGCCGCTGTCCCCATCATGTCTTGTTCTGAAATGCCCATGTTGAAAAAACGTTCTGGAGCAACCTCTGCAAACTCACAGGTTTTTGTAGATCCTGATAGATCCGCATCTAGCACCACAATGTTTTTATTGGTGGTTGATAGTTCTTTTAATACTTCCCCATATACATCTCTTACCGCCATCATAATCGAATCACCTCCAATTCACGCAATGCTTCATCATACTCTTCCTTGCTCGGTGCCTTTCCATGCCATTTTGCATTGTTCTCCATTTGGGAAACGCCGTACCCCTTTACTGTCTTTGCAATAATGGCAGTCGGCTTGTTGATATTGATATTAAATACCTCGAATCCATATAAAACTTGTTCGATATCATTTCCATTGATGTTTACAACATGCCATCCAAAGGACTCAAACTTCTTATCCAGCGGATCCACATTTTTGATATCCGCATTTCGTCCGTCAAGCTGTAAGCCATTGTTATCCACAATTACACACACATTATCTAGTTTGTGTTGCGCAGTCGTCATTGCTGCTTCCCAGATTTGTCCTTCGTTACACTCTCCATCTCCAATCAGACAATACACTCTGTATGGATTTTGGTCTAATCTAGAAGCAAGCGCCATTCCATTTGCAATCGATAGGCCTTGCCCCAACGAGCCGCTGTTGATGTCAATCCCCGGTATTTTTAAGGTCGGATGCCCTTCTAGGAAAGAATCCGTCTTTCTAAAGCCAGATAAATCACTTTCTGATATGTATCCTTTTAGTGCCAAGGTGGCGTATAAAGCAGAAGAAGCATGCCCTTTTGATAGCACAAAGCGGTCTCTTTCTCGCATTCTTGGGTTATTGACGTCAATCTTCATCTCGTCAAAGTATAGAACAGATAAAATGTCCGCCGCCGAAAGGGAACCCCCTGGATGACCACTCTTGGATTCATATATTTGTTTTAATATAAGTTTCCGTATTGAATTTGCAATAATTTTTAGTTCTTCAATTTTGCCTTTAAACTCCATATAACCCCCATAAACATATTTGGCGTTATTATACCGAATAATAATAATATTTCAAGATAAGAACATAAAAAAACTGTCATAGTGAATAAGACAGCTCCTCATTTCCAATATATTGCTCATAAAGTCTATTTAAATTCTTTTTTGTGATGGTTTGTTTAAGCCCCTTTTCAGAGACCTCTGTAAAGGTGGCAATGAGCATTTCCTTAATTTTGTCATGCAGTAAGATTCGATCCTTTTTGTTCAAAAAGTATTCGAGTTGTGTACTTGGCTTCCAATGCTTACCGTTATAGGTGATCCCTGCTGCAAGATCATCACAGATCATCTCGAAAATATACTTCTTAGGAAAGATTGGCATTTTAACTGGCGAATCAACATCATACCAATAGTTTGCATGGTGCTTGTTCATATGATAGTGATGAACACCCGCTTTTGAATAACCAGTTACCTCCCTGCACTTTGTAATAGGACTTCTATTTCCCTGATAATAACGAACACCCTCAAAAAACTCTACGGGAGAAAATTTCGAGAAATCGTGCATCAGACCACGAAAAGGAATTCCCGCTCGTATTGATAGACAAAGTACAATCCATTTATGTTTCAAAATAGTTTTAAAATGTCCAAAAAATCTTTTCATATAACTCATCTCTGTTCTTCCACTTTCCTATTCTACTCTAAAGGTCGGGATAGGATTTAGTTTATGCAGATTCTTTTGATGATATTTCTTTATTTTTTCCTCATGCTCTTTATTCCCAATCGTCCCGTTTTGAATAAATTCGGCGATCTCATCATAGGTTACGCCCAGTTTTTCCTCATCCGTCATACCACTAATTCCATCATCTGGTGGCCGATATAATACTTCATTTGGCACCTTTATGTACTCACCGATTGCAATCACTTCTGCCACGGTCAGGTTGGCAAGCACACTGATGTCATGAACCGAGTCCCCACCTTTTGTGAAATAACCAACATAAATTTCGCATTGATTGGAAGTGCCGGCCACAACATAACCCACTTTGTTTAGATTCGAAAGGTACTGGGCCGCATAATAACAACTGAGCATCCTAAGCCTAGGTTTTATGTTGATGTGAGCGTCTACCAGATCTTTTTCTGCGTAATCATCTATAAATGTATTCTTAAATTCTTCATTAAATGCTTCAAAAACAGGGTTAAGATTTAGGTGGTGTAGTTTAAATCCAAAGTGCTCACAAACCTTACTAGCGAGAATACCGTCCTCATGTCTTGAACAGCAAGGCATGTAAAGACCCACCACATTTTCTGCACCAAGCGCCATACTAAAAAGTCCCGCCACAACTGCGCTGTCTTTTCCGCCACTAATTCCAAGCACCACGCCGCCTAAATGGTTTTTTTCAAAATACGCTCGTATAAATGCAATAATTTCATCCGTTACCCTTCCAACCTCAAAATTTGTTCTCATTTTATTCCTCATATTATTTATTTTTTAGAATATAATCATATACCTCTTTTAAAAGGTAAGAATCAACTCTTTGTTGTTCTCTAATAAGTTGCCTGATCTTCTTTGAGCTTATGTCCGCCTCGAATGGATTTTGGACAATAACAAACTGCTTTGCATATGCCGGGAAGTTTTGTTCTATGTACTTTAAATCGTCCAGATCGTTCCTGGAAATCACAATAATCGAATAGTTTTGTATTAAATAGGCATATCGCTTCCAGTTTAATAAATCAAGAAGATTGTCACTTCCAATCACAAGTGAGATTTCTACAGTCGGATCAAGACTTTTTAATTCATCCAAAGTCTCAAACATATAGTTTTGCCTCTCTTTATGAAGTTCAAGCTCAGAGATTTCTATTTGCTTTTCTTGGTCGGCATACATCTTTAACATTGCTAATCGGTGAGATGAATGAATCAGGTCATTCTTTTTATAAAAATCGCCCACCGGCACAAACGCAACTTTCTCCACAATGCCCTGTTCAATCAACCGCTTTGCAATCTCAAAATGAGCATAATGAGGAGGGTTAAAGCTCCCCCCAAAGACTCCAAGTTTCATCTTTTTTCTCTCTTTCCAACTATTCTACCTCTTTTTTTTCAAAACACAACACTTTTCTATGTAAAGTAAAATAAGGCTAGATGCCTTCATTCTGTAACATGTTATTTGATTCCGTAATATAAATCATATTTTCCTTAATTGTAACATGATACTTCAAGATCTCCGTTATAAATTCAATGGGAACAAAAAATTTATTACTAGTCTTTTCTGTAATCACTCCAAGTTTCACTGGAGTTGTTCCCGTATAGAAAGTATGCTCATCCTCTATAATGGTAAATCGATTGGGTCCTTTTGATATCTCAAGTCTTGTGTCATTGTCATTTCTTTTTAAGGTAAAGCTGAGCTGTCTTGCGATGAGCTCAACCGGAACCATAATATGTTCATTTTTAATATATAGGTTTTGTGTGACTAGATCAAATAATTGCCCCAAAATCACCATTTTCTCGGTAATAAGCGGCTTATTCGGCCTGTCCAGTTTGATTAATTTATCATTTTTTACTCCTTGCATTGCCTGGTTAATTTCTGCTTCAGAGAGATTGATCTTGTTATATAATTCTCTGCCCGCTCTCTTGAAAAAGAACACATATTCCTTCCCTCTATTGGTTCTATTTAAATAAACGCCTGTTTTATCATTTAAAACAACAACCTCTTGCATACCCAACATGTTTGCTTTATCACTGACCAATCTAATGAAGTCTGAATTGGTATACACTGAGTTAGGTATCAAATCCTTATATTTTAATTCCTTCCCCGTTTGCATGTTATATGTTTTCGCTTTTATTTCTTCTACCTCTTTGTTGTTTTTTCTTAAGATAGCATTAAAAACAACGGATAAAAAATCATCCCCTTTATAGCTGATTTGGTAGTCTAGCTTAGCCAGCTTTCCTTCTTGCGCCAATTTACTAAATGCATCTTTTTCAGATATAAAAGATGCATTTACGTCATTTTGGACTTTTTTATTAGATAAATTTTGTACTCTAGGATAGTCTAGTTTTACATTATTAATCGTATTGGGTACATTGGTTGTGTCATACATTGTTCCGTTAGTTGTTGTGTTATAGTTTGTACCATTCATGGTATTTCCATTGTTGTCATACATTGTGCCATTTGTTGTGGTTCCATTGTTGTCATACATCGTACCATTTGTTGTGGTTCCGTTGTTTAGACCGTTGTTGTCATACATTGTACCATTCGTTGTATTGTTGTAGTTTGTTCCGTAATTATCATAAGTTCCATTATAGTTCCCATCATATATATCATTGTTGGGTTGACTACCAGATACTGTAACAGAAACGACTAATAATATAAGAGCTAGTAACGCTGTTCCTATAAAAAACCATCTGTAACTTCCTACTCTACTGTTATTCATTTTAACTCCTTTCATTATTAAAACACATAAAATAAAAATGTGTAAAAATATTTCTGTCTTAGTTTGGACCGAAACACTTTTTTTATTATGAATGTTAGAGGTAAAATAGTATTAAATTAAATATATGGGATAAAATATCCTCAAAATTCAAAGGTGGTTTTAGTGTTTAACATCAAAAGTTTATTTTTGAAAAATGAAAAAAAAAGAAAACAAATGGTGTCGAAAGATTCCACCTCTTTTTATGTAAACACCAATCTTGATTTAGAAAATATCCGTCTGAGTAAGGATATATCTGAAAACGTTTCTTTATTTAAAACCATTTTTTCAGACAATGATACCCTCATTATCCGAACATTTTCAAATTTTTCAGATCCCAAGGTCAAATGTGCCATCGTCTTTTTAGATGGTATGATCAAAAACGATTTGATTGATGAGAGTATTGTTTTTCCTATTTTGAGGGCCACTGAATTAAGTTTTAACCAACTTCTTTATCAGACTATAAAAGAAAGCATTATCTTTAAAAAAGATGTAAAGTATATCACAAATATAAAAGAAATGTTTGATGCCGTCTCT
>JAVBPT010000049.1:0-2748 GCA_031549455.1 Eubacteriales bacterium | reverse complement strand
CTGACTCTGATGTGACAACTGTATATCTACTACAACTTGACACTGATAATGACGGAAGTTTTGATGATGAAATCGGTATCGTAATCTACGTTCGTGACTAATTCTATCCTTAAAAAGAACTTCATACGAAGTTCTTTTTTTGTGCTTTTTTATACACAATATTTTTGATACAACTTAGAGTTTGAAAGCTCATTTTTGTGATCCAAAATCTTAAACCTTAGTTCATACTTTGCATCGTTCACATCATATTCGATGATCTCAAGCTCCTTTAGAATCTCAAGCGACATGAAGAGCTCGCAAAGATTTAAATCCTTTAGATTGTGATTCATATGAAAGATATTTGTACAGTCTTTATTTAACTTTTCCAAATATTTTAAATGCTTAAAAATGTCTGTCACTTTCTGCCTTGTAATATATTTCTCGCCCAGCTCCTCCCCTTCAGAAAGGTCCTTTCTAAACTTCTCATAGTTTTGTTTCACCTCTACAATCTCATCATCCGGACTCTTCAGATCCAGGATTTGCATTTGAGGAATCAACCTTCCATTAAACTCATTGATACTAATATTCCCAATCACCTCAACGCGCTTTCCAGGAATCAGGTTTGGATAATAATCCATTTTATTAAAACCCACTAGATCAAGATCCACCTTCTCATCCAAAAGTCTAAGTTTTAAATGATTTCTAGACTTCCCAATGAGGTCCGCTGTTTTAATCACCCCGCTAGTCCAGAACACGGGTTCAGGATTCCCCATCCCGAAAGGTTTTAATACATCCATCTCCTGAATAAACGCTAGGCTAATCTCTGAAAGTGAAATGGTTGCATCCACATCTATAGAAGGCGTAAACACTGCTGGATCCATCTTTTTTGCCTGCTTCAAAATTTGTTTTTTAAAAGGCTCCAATTCTTCTTTCATAAGGGAAAGTCCAGCCGCCCCATCATGACCCCCAAATCGGATTAAGTGCTTCTTACAGCTCTCAATGAGTTCAAAAATATTCACTCCTGGAATACTTCTGGCAGAGCCTGATAGTTCCCCCTCCTCTTCACAGAGTAGGATCACCGGCCTATAGTACTTCTCAGCCAGCTTGGCTGCCACAATACCAATTACGCCGCTCGACCAGTTTGCGCTTGAAAGAACGATCACCGGATCCAGCGCTGAAACATCCATCTTTGCAATCTCCTCCAGAATGGCCTGCTCCTGCTTTTGTCTTTCACTATTTAAATCATATAACTTTTTAGCAAGAAGCTTTGCCTCCTCCTGGTCCTCTGCCAGAAGAAGCCTCAGCGCAACCTCTGCATTTCCAAGCCTACCCGCTGCATTGAGTTTTGGTGCAATGATAAAACCAACATCTGTTACAGAGAGTATTTCTTTTTCATAGATTCCAGATATCTTTAAGAGTTCTATAAGACCCACATTTTTTGTGTTTTTTATCATGGACAAACCATACTTTGCAATCACCCTGTTTTCTCCCTGTAGAACCATCATGTCGGAAATGGTTCCGATGGTAACAAGGTCCAGGTATTCATCTGAGTTCACTGTATAACCTGAATCTCTCTTCGCAAGTTCCTCCTTGATGCCCATAATCAACTTGTAACTCACTGCCACCCCTGCTATGTTGATATAATTCGGCAACAGCTTAGGATTTAAGATGGAATAGGCTTCTGGCAACACCTCTTGAGGCTCGTGATGGTCTGTTACGATTACATCAATGCCCAGACTAGAGGCAAGCTGGATCTCTCCTGTGGCAGCAATTCCGTTATCCACCGTAATGATGAGTGTCGTCCCCTCTGCTGCAATCTTCCGAATGGCCTCCTCATTCATTCCATAGCCTTCGTCCAATCGATTTGGGATATAATAAGAAACAATTGCAAAAAGTGAAGACAAAAAGTGATATAAGATGGCGGTACTCGTAACCCCATCCGCATCATAGTCTCCATAAACACAGATTGATTCTTTCGAAGAAACCGCCTTTAATATCCGTTCTACTGTCTCTTGCATAGAAGGGAATA
This sequence comes from Eubacteriales bacterium, assembly GCA_031549455.1. GTDB lineage: Bacteria > Bacillota > Clostridia > Lachnospirales > JAKSVV01 > JAVBPT01. Next base: position 740 of record JAVBPT010000049.1, on the reverse strand, counting down.
GAAAGGGGGGCTTTAAAGAAGACAGGGTACCATTTAAAAAGGCATCCCTGTCTAGCACCCCTCTTAGATTAAGCAGTTTATCGATTATATCCTTCGAATCTTGATATTTTATATTCCATTTATATTTTGGTTCAATCATTTTTTTACTCTTTATTGATTCCTATTATATGCTTATATTTCTCATTTTTCAAGGAATTTGGACATAAAAAAAGATCTAGTTTTAAGGCTAGATCTTGTATGTTCTTTGAAATTATTGAACAATTTTGTATGTCATTGTTTTGATCTTACCTGATGAATAGTAAGTAATTTCTTCTGAATATACTTCACTATCTTTTACATAACTGTTTAATGCATCTTTGTTCACCGTACCTGTTATTCCAGAAAATGCAGTGTTTGTGCCGTTTGTAACAGTAAATTTAATAGCAGGATCGTTTGCATCTGTGTCCCAGCTTCCTGTTGCAGAAGCCCCTACTCTAATGTTTGTAAGGTTGTTTCTAAAGTTTCCTTTAACAACGCTTCCTAAAACTTGACCTGATTCAAGTCCTGCTGTAAGAGAATCTAGTGTTCTTTGAGATCCTTCCCCTTGTTTTGTGATTGATCCTGACATAGGTAAAATAACTGCTGCTATCAAACCTACTACGATTGCGATCATTACTACAACCGCGATAATCTTCTCCATAATTCCTCCTTGTTTTTTTTATATTATTATATTTTTAAATTATAATAATCATTGTTCTTCA
>JAVBPT010000011.1:0-16059 GCA_031549455.1 Eubacteriales bacterium | reverse complement strand
TTTGCTTTTCCTTGCTCTATGTGCAGGAATTTGGGGGGCGTTTAAACCACTTCCAAGTGGGATCAACTATATTTCGGAGAGTTATGTGACCAATGACGTTCGTTTTATTTATGACCTGACTTATGAAAAAGATGGGAAAAGGGTAAAAAAACAAGATATTTTTAATAACATCTATGACATTATTGACAAGGCGGAAAAATACATTGTAGTGGACATGTTTCTCTTTAATGACATGTACAACAAAACAGATACATTTCAGTTTGAAGAGCTTTCAAAAACGTTAACAGATAAGCTTATTGATCGAAAAATAAAAAATTACGATGTGGATATATATTTCATAACAGATCCGATTAATACAACTTACAAAGCACATGAAAATGAAAATTTGAAACGGCTGAAGGAAAATGGAATCAACGTAACTATGGTAAACTTGGATAAGCTTAGAAACAGTAATCCAATTTACTCTAGCTTTTATGATCCGTATCTACGTTTTGCTTTTACCATCATGTTTCCGCCCTATATGAAAAATCCGTTTAGTGAGACCGCTCCAGATGTTCGTGCAGAGAATTATCTTGCCCTATTAAACTTCAAGGCAAATCACAGGAAACTGATTGTTTCAGAAAAAGAAACACTGATTTCCTCGGCCAACGCACATGATCCGAGTGCAAACCACTCAAATGTGGCGATTCGGATCGGCGGAGATTTTGTGAATCAAGTATTGGCAGCCGAAAAAGCGGTGGCGGCTTTTTCGGGGGGAGAGATTACAGAGGAGGTACTCGATCAGGACGTGTTTGCAAAAGGAGACTTTAAGGTTCAACTTCTGACGGAAAAGGGAATTAAAAAAACAATCATACAACAAATTAATATTTTACAGCCTGGAGAACATCTGGATATTGCGATGTTCTATCTTTCGGATCGCTCAGTGATTTCTGCAATCAAAAATGCACACAAAAGGGGCGTGACGGTTCGAGTAATCCTAGATGCGAATAAAGATGCGTTTGGATCCGAAAAGGATGGAACGCCCAATCGTCAGGTGGCTGGGGAGCTTGCATCCTCTGGGATAGAGATAAGATGGTATAAAACAGATGGGGAACAATTCCATACAAAGATGGTTGTGACGAGAACAGAAAATACCATTAAAGTAGTAACAGGTTCTGCAAATTTGACAAGAAGGAATCTTGACAACTATAACCTAGAGTTGGATGTTTTTGTAGAAGGGGATATAAACAGTAAGTTTGCAAAAGAAGTGATGAATTATTATGATATGATCTTTAAAAATGTGGACGGCATTTATACGCTTGAAAAAGAGGCATATCTAGAACAAGATAAATGGAGATGGTTTACCTACTGGATACAAGAACTTACAGGTCTTTGTACTTTTTAGGAATTTTTTTAAATATACTTTAATGGGAGGTGGTATCGATGAAAAACAACACTTTAATTTTAATCTGTTCTATTATTGTTACGGGCATATTGGGTATTAGCCTAATCTCTTCCACGGCGATTATAGGGGAAACGCTCAAAACCATCAAGATGGATAATACGATATCCGTAACGGGTTCAGCTAAAACAACAGTTCGTGCGGATCTAGCAATGTGGAACGCGACCCTTTCCTCATCGGGTTTGGATAGGCAAAGCGCCTATAAAAAACTAACTGAGGATCGAGAGGTGGTCAACCAATTTTTACTAGATACAGGCTTGAAACAAAATGAGATTGGCGTCTCGTCCGTTCAGTCGAATGTTACATATGAGAGAGACAGTTACTATAATTCAACGGGGAGGGTAATATCCTACGATTTTTCATTATCCTTTACAGTAAGATCCAATGATGTGGTAAAAGTGAGCGAGGTCTCAAGGAGTGTAACCGACTTAATTGGTACCCATAACATTACGATTTACTCAGGGAGTCCGGAGTTTGTTTGTACGGATCTTGCAGCGAAGAAAATAGAGGTTATCAGGCTTGCCACGAAGGACTCAATGGAAAGGGCACGCAGCATTGTTGAGAGCACAAATAAAAAGTTAGGCGTGATTCTTTCGGCGAAAACAGGTGTGTTTCAAATTACACCCGTCGGATCTACGCTTGTAGATGACTATGGAATCAACGATAATAGTAGCATTGATAAAGAAATCAGCGCCACCGTGAAGTCTACTTTTAAAATTAATTAGCACGGAGCGGGCTAAACTATGGGGAAACCTGTAGTTTTTTCTTTTTAACTTTCAATCTGCTTTCACCTGCTTTTCACATTTGTCGATTATAATGTAAACATAAAATGATAATAAGAGGTACACGAATGAAGAAATTTGAAAAGCTAGACTTTAAAAAGCTAAATTTGAAAAAAATAAATTTTAGATCAAAGAAAGTGATCATACCAATGATCATTGTTTTGCTTATGATTGTGATTGGTTTTTCGCTTGGGAATAAAACGGTAAGGGCAAATGGTAAAGGCTCCGGTTCAACTGAACTTAGAATAGATAAGGTAAGAAGAGGGGACATCAATACCTCCGTAACCGGATCAGGAACACTTCGTTCTGCTGTGCGATATGAGATTACCTCTGACAAGTCAAGAGAGGTATTAAAGGTGCATAAGAAAGAAGGAGACATCGTAAAGGAAGGAGACTTAATTGCTGAGCTAGACACAACGGGTGAGGAAGGGTCAATCAGTAAGACACAAAGAAGTCTTCAACAGGCGACTCAAACACAGGCTCAAAACTATGCCAATCTAAAAGAATTAAAAGTGGTGGCCCCTATGGACGGGTATGTGACCGACTTAACAGCAAAAGTAGGAGATAGCCTTGCTAAAAATGCAACCATTATGGGTATTAAATCCAATGATAAATATAAAGTAACCGTGGGATTTTATTCTAAGTTTGCAGACGCAATCTCGACAGGCGATTCGGTGAAAATATTCTTATATTCTTATTTAACCTACATCAATGGAACCGTAACCTATGTTGCAGATGATACATATACCAACGTGAATGGTGAACTCGTAAGAGATGTCGAAATTCTTATTCAGAATGAGGTTGGATTCAACCTTATTAATGAGACTGTATCCTGTGAAGTCGTTACTTCTGTGACAACTTATTCGGCAGCCACTTCCGGAATAATCAGCTATGCTAGTGATACTACTGTAAAGTCAAGTGCGGGGGGAACCGTTAAAGCAGTTTATGTGAAAAGCGGACAGTATGTAACGGCGGGTACCTTATTGCTTGAATTTAAAAATGACGATGTTGTCAATGCAAATACAAGCTCAAGCTATAATGTGCAAGACTTAAAAACAGAACTAAATACACTTTATAAAGAGCTCGAAAACGGAAAGATATATGCCCCTTGCGATGGGATTATTGTGTCCTTGCCGATCAAGGTAAAAGACGTCACCAAAGCAAATAGCACGCTTGCAGTTGTAGCGGACAATCAAACCATGGAGTTTGATGTGGATATTGATGAATTGGATATTGATAAAATAAAGGTAGGTCAAAAAGTATATATTTCGATTGATGCGATTAGTTCAACGGCCAGCGATCCAATTGTGGGAGAAGTAAAAAAAATCGCTTTTGAAGGTACAACCAATAGCGGTGTTACCGTATATCCTGTTACAATTATCTTTGAGGCGCCAGAAAATGTAAAACCAGGAATGAGCGTTAACGCAGAGATTTCTATTACAGAAAGCAAGGGTGTAACAATGATTCCAATTGAGGCAGTTCAATCAGCAAGGGGTGTCAAATTTGTCTTTGTAAAGAAGACGGACCCAAATGCAAAAGTGCCGGAGGAACTGCAAGCGGTTGTGGAAAGAATGTTTAGCGATGATTATTATAAAAATAGTGTTCCGATTATTGTGACAACGGGTGTGAACAATGACACGTATATTGAGATTAAATCAGGATTAAACCTGGGGGATGAAATTATCCTGCCAAAACTACAAGCAAGTACAAACAGCAATAATTCAACGGGTACAAACCAAACCTTTAGTATGGGTGGAATGGGTGCCGTGGGAACACCAAGGGTGATCACAGGTACGGGAACCTCTAATGGTGGTGGCGGAAACTTCCAAGGCAGGGGTGGTAATTAAAATGGAAAAACTAATCGAAATCAAAAGTATGTCTAAAATATATAGCATGGGGGATAGCGATGTGTATGCCTTGGATAGCGTCTCCTTAGACATTTATAAAAACGATTTTGTATCTATTATTGGTCCATCCGGCTCCGGAAAGTCAACCCTTATGAATATGATTGGTCTATTAGATGTGCCAACCAATGGTGACTATTTTCTAGATAGAGAGAATGTGAAGGATGCAAATGACAATCATCTTGCGGAGATACGAAATCGAAAAATAGGATTTATCTTTCAGGGATTTAATCTACTTCAGAAGCTGACAGCGGTTGAGAATGTGGAGCTCCCGCTTATCTATGCGGGCGTGCATAAGAAAGAAAGAAGAGAGAAAGCAATAGAAGCGCTTGAGAAGGTAGGACTCTCCGATCGACTCCACCATAAGCCGGTTGAATTGTCTGGAGGTCAGCAACAGCGAGTTGCGATTGCAAGGGCATTGGCTACAAGCCCGAGTATTATTTTGGCGGATGAGCCAACAGGGGCGCTTGATACACACTCGGGTTCGGAAATAATGAATATTTTACGGGAACTCAATGAAAAAGATGGGGTGACGGTTATCATCATCACACATGATATTAGTATAGCACAGAAAACCAATCGCATGATTCGGATAACAGACGGGAAGGTGAGCGAATGAATATGATGCAAGCCTTTAAGATGGCATATATCAGTATTGTGGGGAATAAACTTAGATCTTTTCTAACTATGCTCGGTGTAATCATTGGTGTTTGTTCGGTTATTGTTGCGGTGGGATTTGCAGAGGGAAGTACAAAGAGTATTATGAGCTCAATCGAATCTCTGGGTACCAATCTGATTCAGATTACGATTACGGGGAGAAATAGTAATCGAAATGTGAGTTATGAGGACCTCATCAAATTTGCAGATGACAATTTCGACTATATTGCATACCTGGCCCCTACTGTGAGTAGCCAGGCAACTGTAAAATATGAAACCACCTCAAAGAGCACAACGATGATTGGGACCTCGAGCGAGTATGCACATATAAAAAGTACGTTTCCAACCAGCGGACGATATATCTCGAGTGTCGACTTGGAGTTTTATCAAAAAGTTGTGGTGTTGGGGTCCTATGTTGCAAAGGAGTTTTTTGGCGCAAGAGACCCTGTGGGAGAAAAGATTAAAATTAATGGGGAATTGTTTACGGTCATCGGCGTGTTAGAAGAGAAGGATGGTAGCCAAGAACAAACGCAAGATGATCAGATCATTATTCCGGTAACAGTGGCGCAAAGACTCAGTAGAAATGCTGTGATCCGAAACTTCTCACTCAACGTAACGGATGCAAAATATATGGATAAAGTAATGGAGGATATCACAGCATTTTTGACCAAAATATACAACGATTCAAATGCGTTTAGGGTGTTTAATCAGATGCAAATGCTGAGTACGCTTAACAGTGTAACAGGAACACTGTCCATCATTCTAGCAGGGATATCAGGCATATCGCTGGTGGTAGGGGGGATCAGTATTATGAATATCATGCTGGTTTCTGTGACGGAAAGAACAAAGGAAATCGGCATTAGAAAAGCAATTGGAGCAAAAAGGAGAGACATCCTCATCCAGTTCTTGATTGAGGCGATCTTACTCACAGGAACAGGAGGTGCTCTTGGCATTTTGTTTGGTGTTGGCATCATTAAGTTCATTATTGGCGGGCTTAATATTGTACCTGCAGTATATTCAACATTCTGGATTTTATTGTCTTTCGGCATATCCGTTGGCATCGGGATCCTCTTCGGAATGTTTCCTGCTTATAAAGCGGCTAAATTGAGTCCAATTGAAGCGTTAAGAACGGAATAAAGGGGGAAAGAAAATGATAAAAAAAATAAGCCAATTGGTGGCCCTAATAGGATGTGCACTCATACTGACAGGTTGTGGAAAAACAACCACTGGGGATCAGGATATCTTAAAAGGAGGAATAGAGCGTTTTGATAGAGAAACCTTTATAACGAGAAATGTGACTACACTTGAGGTAACAGAGGTGAATGGCGATGAAATCACAGGAGAGATTTTAATTGCACAGAGGCCTCAAATTATAAATAGCAACCAACAGGGTTCAAGAAGTGCAAGACAGCAAGTGGAGTATGAGTATACCGGAGAGATGAAGACCATCACACTAACGGATCAAATTACGTATGCCAAATTTTCCATTCATCCGGGGATGGTTCAACAAGTGACGATGAATGAGGCGGATGGACAAAAAGGAGAGCGCGATCCAAGAAGAGAAGAGTCTTCTGGTAGAATGGAGGGAGTCAAAATGCCGGACATGGAAACCTTCTCGAAAGAGGACATCGTGGTGGGCTCAAGAATTATGGTTGAATATGAGGATGACAATGAAACAATAAAGACAATCAGTATGAGATCAAATTAGATTTGATATTTAAGATAAAAAAGAAGAGAAAAGTTTGTGAAAAATTTTTCTTTTCTTTTTCTTTTATGTCGAAACGCACAGATTATATCTCATATTTACTTTCACCCTCTCTTTTTTAACGCTTTTATGACAGAATTGGATTTTTGGAAGAGCAATATTGAGCAATTTGAAGCGATTAGGAGAAAACAGATTCTATATGTGAGCATGCATGCAAAAATGTTTGAATTTGGACATTGTGATACAATTTTTAAACTGTAGAATCTTTTTATCTTTGAAAGATGGAGGGGATATGAAAGAAAATTTGGATCTAGATGTTTCTTATCTAATTGATCTTACTGAAACATTTATCTCAACAGCCAAAAAAATGTATGAAGAAAATACGATCACACACGAGAAATATCTGGAGCTCATCGATAAAAAAAATATGTTTATAAATCGCATAAGTGAGCATAATAAAAACAACTTATAAACTTATAGGAGGTTTTTAGTATGAAGGTAGAAAATTTTATGACCAGTGATGTAATGTGCGTAAATATCAATGATAAGATTAGCAAAGCGGCAGAAATCATGAAAAGTTACAACATTGGGGCAGTACCTGTTGAAAGCGACAGTAAACTTGTTGGAATCTTAACAGATCGAGATATTATCATAAGAGGAATTGCATCAAATAAAAAATTGGACGAGTATTCATGCGGGGATCTGATGACGGATAATGTTTATTCTGTGGTGAAAACAGATGACATTGGAAAAGCGGTTGATTATATGAGCAAACATCAGGTGAGAAGAATTCCCGTAACAGACGAGGGAAAGGTGGTTGGAATTGTATCTATAGGTGACCTGGTTGATAGCGAATTTTCGGATGAACTAGTAGGGGAGGTTGTATCCAAAATTAGCAAATAGGGGGTTATATGAGAAACAAAAAGGGACTTGCGATTACTAGTTTTATTATTTTAATCTTACTCGTTTTTTTAATCTATAAAAGAAATGTGAATCTTGAGAACACAAATCTGCTAATGGCAGTTTATAATAAATATGATTTTGATGTTTTACAAATTAGCAACTCAGGCAAGGCGATGATTAATACAAAAAATATGAATTTTGATGAAATGGAAACCGTTCTGCAAAGTGTGCTGGAAAGTTTAGACATAAGAGGCACTCTTGACATTTCTAAAAAAGAGAACGAAATTAGAAGAGAGTATACCATCTCTCGCTCTGCTACGGATTCAGAGACCACTGTTACCATAGAAAGTGTTTTGGAAGAGGAAAACTTGGCGAGCGGGGTCAGCAGTTATAAAACATTTTTAAGCATTAATATCATTTTGTATGGGCAGTTGGATGGCACCATGTATATTCAAAAAAAGCTAAAAGAGATTTATGGAGTGTTTAATACAGTACCCACAACGAATATAACCATGGCGGGTAGTTATAATGAAAAATTCGATTCCAAAGAAACCAAAAAACTAGCTGAAAAGATACTAAAAAGCATCAAAGCTACTGCGATCAATGAGTATGAAACAGAAAGACTTTACAGTGTTTACGGATATACCAATCTGATCAAAGATAATATTAAGGTGCAAGGGGATCATGTAAATGTAAATGTTGCAATCCGCTTTAATGAATATGAACAAAAAACATATTTATACTTAGCCAGCCCGGTTATATCAGTAGACTATTAAAAGGATACAAAGAGTCCTTTCATAAATAATTAGAGCTCAAAAGAGCATATAGTAAGATCTATACGCTCTTTTTTTCTGGGTCAAGAATCACTGATTGAATATGGCTTTTTCAATTGCATAGGACAGCTGATCTGGACAGGATGTTACTCTCATCCCGCATTGTATGCCACGTAATTTTTGGATGACAATTTGAGCATCTTGGCCTTTACAGAGCACGGCAATTGCATTCAGATTGCCCGCACAGCCACCATCTATCTGGATTTCATGAATACGGTTTTCATCATCGATGGATATGCGCATTTCGCGAGAGCATACGCCATGTGGTATATAAGTGAACATATACAATTCTCCTTCTCTAACAATTAAACGGGGAACTCCACTATACCAATTAAAAGTTGGATTGTCAACATGATGGAGTGGGAAGTGATCAAACATACCGAGCGGATTAAATCACATTAAAAAAAGGCAGGTATAAAAAATGGAAAACCATCCAAAACTAACCTTGTATAAAACGGAGAGGTGAATATGAAGAGAATACGAATGGTTTTGTATCTAATGAGTTTGGTATTTATGATGGTTTTTTATTATTACTTTTTCGTGGTTCCGATCCAAGCAGATCAGATTCAGAAAATATGGGCTGAAAACGGAACCACCACTTCGCAAATTCAGGAAATGCTTCGGGACGCGGGATATTATAATAGAAATATCAATGGAGTCTATGATTTCTGGACGGCTTTTGGTTTGAGCAATTACTTAAAGGGTACGGAAAGAGGGAGTGAAGTTGCAATGGTCTCTGCCGGTAGTAACACATTGTACAAACAGGGTTCAAGAGGAGAGGTGGTAAAGCAAATCCAAAGAAAACTAAAAGAAGAAGGATTCTATACGGGAAATATCGATGGCATTTTCGGCTATAATACGTTTCTTGGAGTAAGGAAATATCAGGCAAAGTACAAACTTAAGGTGGACGGAATCGTTGGGAATGAAACGCTGAAGAAGATGGGCATAACAGCAGGCGGAAATACGAATACCGGTGTCAATGATCAAGACGTAAGCTTGGTGGCCGCTGTTATACATGGAGAAGCAAGAGGAGAGCCTTATCTCGGAAAAGTGGCAGTAGGGGCGGTGGTATTAAATAGGGTCCGTTCCTCTAAGTTCCCGAATTCGATTGCAGGGGTGGTCTATCAACCGGGAGCCTTTACTGCCGTTTCGGATGGACAAATCAATCTAGCACCGAATGAGGAGGCAAAACGAGCGGCCAAGGACGCATTGAACGGAATGGACCCAACGGGAAATGCCTTATATTACTGGAATGCCAGTACGGCAACCAGTAACTGGATTAAACAGCTACCAATCACAAGTAAAATTGGAAAGCATTCGTTTTCAAAGGGGTGATAGAATTGGAAAATGTGAATATTTTATTAGCATATAAAAAAAGACTACAGGATTCGCGTGTTTACAGTATAACGCTAATTATTTTTGCTGTGCTTATTGGAATTGGAATCTACCAGTATAGGGGCAAATTGCAATATCGGACCTATTTAGAAAATCAATTTCAGGAGTCTTTTTATGAGGTGATGAATTACGTACGAAATGTGGATAGTCTACTTGGAAAGATGTATGTTACCAATAAACCGAGCCAGAGAGTATCCATTTTTGCAGACATTTATAAAGACGCTTGGAATGCACAAGGGGCACTTGGAAAGCTTCCATATGCCCATCAAACAATTGATGAAACAATGCACTATCTGACTCAAGTAAGTGATTTTTCATATGCCATGCTTGTGAAAATGGGAGATGGAGGAAATTTTTCGACAGAGGATGAGAACAATATGGATGCTCTTCTTGGATACTCGCAAAAACTAACGGGAGAGTTAAATAAAATCAGACAAAATATAGATGATGGAAACCGGGTTGTGTGGGGAAAGATTCAAAAGGAAAGCGAAGCATCTCTAAATAATGCGGTCAAAACGAGTGTTGTCGGTTCTATGAGCGAGGTAAGAAATGTGCTTTCAGATTATCCATCTTTAATCTATGATGGTCCTTTTTCAGAACACATCGAGCAGATGGAGTCGACATTTTTAAAAAGCAAAAATATGGTAACTGCAGAAAAGGCCCAAAGTATTGCCAAAATGGTAATTGGTGAAGATAAAATACAGGATATTTCTATGGTTTTTAGGACGGAAACCAAAGAAAAGTTTGTCATCCCTGTTTATCGCTTTGAGGTTACGCTAAAAACGAATGGGGAAGAAAAAGCAATGATAGACATCACACAGCAAGGTGGGGCGCCTTATTGGATGTTGCGTTACAATGCAAATGGTAATTTGAAAACCAGCTCTAGCAATCAGGTGGATCGAGATGTGGCACAAAGCGAAGCAAAGAAGTTTCTGGACCGGATTGGATATATGAATATGGAAGTGAACTATTTTGAGGAGGACAGAGGGGTGATTGTTTTTAACTTTGCTTATATGCAAGAAGGTGTTACCATGTATTCGGACCTCGTAAAGGTAAAAGTATCCATGGAAAATGCTGAAATCATGGGATTTGAAGCGCTTGGCTATATTATGATGCACAAAGAGAGAACATTAGAAGATGGTATGATCACAGAAGAAAAAGCACGAGAGGAACTTTCAAAGAGTTTTATTATTTCAAGAAGCAGGAGGGCGGTTATTCCGCTTGATTCAAAAAAGGAAGTTGGTTGTTATGAGTTTTTGGGAAAGGTGAATGGGAAAGAATACCTGGTCTATGTTAATGCACAAAATGCAAGACAAGAGAAAATATTGCAGGTTATAAGGGGCACAAATGGTGTGTTTACACAATAATGTAACAGTTATAGATTGTATTCATATAATATTATAACTTCGGTATCATTATTGTTGTGTAATGCACAATAATGTTTATATATAATACATTTATAAATGAAAAAGAGAGCTGCTAAAGCTCCCTTTTTCATTTAGCTCTCTTTAATTGGAATAATGATTTCAGTTCTATAATTTTTTTGGTCGCCTTTAAAGAACATGCCGGGACCTTTCAGGTAGATTTCTCTAGAGGGTTTATATGTCTCAATTGGATTCTCTTCAACATATTGACATAAGAAGTCATAGGTGGCGTGAATGGTATCGTAACCGCCAGCATGAATAGCAGAAAGTCCTTTGATTCTAGGAAGCTCTCTTATCGTGCTTTCCTTTGACTTAAATGAGGTAGATATTGGAATGCATACCTCAATATCGGCACCATCTTTTTTGTATTCATTGTCATAACATAGAAGAAAAGGTGTTCCTTTCGCCTTGAATTTGGCCTCTTTATAGATTTTGCTGAAATATTTTCCGCATTCATCATACCTTCCGGTATATCGAATCGTGGCCACAAGAAGTGGTTCCACTATCTTTTCACAGATTTCTCGATTCATGTTTCCTCCTTCATTTTTGAATTTATTTTAACATATCTAAACCTGAAATGCCACAACGATTCTGAAAAAATCAAAAGTGGATAAATATTCCCGAAATGAGTTTACAATAGGAATCTTATAGTATATAATCAAAGTGTTTATAGAATAGAATGGTTTTTAGGAGGATTTATGTTTAATTATGAGGACGTTAAAGTACACTTTAACGGGGAGGGCAACAGGGTCGAATTTGATCGTGTGGTCTACGAAAGAAATATGGGTACATTAAAAGACATGCCAGATAAGGAGATTGTAAGATTGGTTTATGAGCTTAGATCTTCGACAGCGGATCAAATAAAAGCGGTGATGGCAAAAAAATTTGATGTAAAACCGAGCGTGGTTGAGCAAAGGTTAAAAAAACTGACAAAGCTTCGCTTGATTACGCGTTACCAATTTGCATTCAATAGTAATGGTCAGGTCATTAAAAGCGACAATATATATATGATGGACATAAATGGAAAAAATTTCCTAGAAGGAGAAGACTTGGCGAAAGTGGAATGGGATTTGAAGGACAACCTCTCCATTCATAATCATCAGGAAATTTACTTTGCAAGATTGATTACCAATCAGTTGGTTACCAAATACTATACAAACTGTTCAACTTTCTACAGTTATGAGGTTAAACCACGGCTAAAGTTTGAAAAAGCGGGAAAAGAGTCCTATATAAGGCCCAATGCGATGGTGAACTTTGGAAAGAAGGAAAAGCAAGTTCATTTTGTGATTTATTCTGTTCGAAAAGTGGACAAGTGGGAAGAGGAATTCAAAAAGACAATTGGTTATATAGAAGATCTATATCGATATTTCAAGAAAAGCGATAAACTAATGCAAGAGCCAATCGTGATGTTCATTTGTGAGAGTGATTCACATCTTAAAGAAGTATATCAGCTACTTGAAAATTCACAAGTTCCACTTACATATGTTGTTTATACAACGGATAAACTAATAGAGGAAAATGAACCATCCAAGAGCATCGCAATTGTAAAGAGATCAGACAATGGGAACATTGTGGTTGAATATCCAGAGCTTAAGCAATTAAAATAAAATATGAGGTTGGGAATGAAAAAAATTATTTTTGTGTGTACAGGAAATACGTGTAGGAGTGTAATAGCGGAATATTATACCAGAAGCGTTTTTATAAGAGAAAACATAGGAATGATTGTTGAATCAAGAGGGGTTCATGCTAGTCGGGGCGAAATGGCAAATACCAATACCATTGCCGTACTGGATGAAAACCATATTGACTGTTCAACGCATGTTTCAAGACCCTTTACTTTTGAAGACTTACAAGAGGCAGATCTTGTGCTTACTATGACACAGGATCACCTCTTCATTTTAAAAAATATTTTTTCAAAGTCGGAAAAGGATAATGCAAAATTGTTTACACTAAAAGAATACGTAGGGATTAAAGATTCTGATATAAGAGATCCTTTTGGTTGTGATCTTGAAACCTATAAATTCTGTTTCGATGAGATCAAGTACCTTGTGGATCTGCTTGTTAAAAAAATAAAAGAAGAAATTAGGTGAGGTTATGAATATTTATATGGGGGCAGACCATGGAGGATTTGACCTAAAGGAGGAGTTGAAAAAAGATCTCCTTCTACATTCCTATACTGTGATCGATTTGGGAAGCAATTTACCAGACATCGATGATGATTATAATGAGATCGCTGTCTCTGTTGGGGAGTCTGTGGGCAAAGATCAGGGCGCTTTTGGTGTTGTGCTTTGCGGAACGGGGATTGGAATGTCCATGATGGCCAACCGAAATAGGAGTATTCGTGCTGCATTATGCCATTCAGAAGTAGAAGCTTACTTTGCTAGAAGTCATAATAATGCCAATGTACTTTGCCTTGGAGGCAGAATTCTTGGTGTGGAGCTTGCAAAAAGTATTCTTCTGAGATTCTTAGAAACCGAGTTTTCGAATCAAGAGAGACATATAAATCGAGTAAATAAATTGTAGGTGAAACCATGGATTATAAATTTTTATTAAACTTTTTAATCAGTTTTTTAACAACTTTGCTACTAGTGCCTTTGAATAGAAAATTGTCTTTAAAACTAGATGTGGTATCTTATCCGACAAGAGAAAGGGATGCGCATATAAAACCAACGGCTAGAATGGGTGGACTATCAATCGGAGTTGGTTTTTTTGTGGCTACCCTTATTTTTATGCCATTCATGAAAAATTTTGATTTACGTGAAACCGGTCTTATTTTACTGGGTGCTTTTGTGATTTTTGTTGTGGGAATCTTGGATGACATCTACAATCTAAAGCCAGTTTACAAGCTAGGAGGTCAGATATTAGCAGCCATTCTTTGTATTGCTGGAGGTGTTACAATTGACTTTATGACTGTACCAGTAAAAGGTGGCATGATGTACTTTACAACAATGGTGAGTGCAGTGGTGACCTTTTTCTGGATTGTGGGAATTATTAATGCAATGAATCTTATCGATGGACTAGATGGTCTTGCGGCCGGCATTTCGACGATCGCTGCCATTTGTTTTATGATTATTGCCTTTTTAAATGGAAATAGTTTGGCACTTGTTCTGACCATTTCACTTGCGGGTGCCACACTCGGCTTTTTACCTTACAATTTCAATCCTGCCAAGATCTTTATGGGGGATACGGGCTCAATGTTACTGGGCTATGTGTTGGCAATATCTGCAGTTGAAGGACTATTCAAGGGGTACATACTTGTAACCCTGGTTGCACCAATTATCATACTGGGCGTACCCATATTTGACACATTGTGTGCAATTATTAGGAGAATCGTTAATAGGAGGCCGATCTCAGAAGGAGATAAAAAACACATTCACCATAAGTTGATGGAAAAAGGTTTTAGTCATAAAAATACGGTTATTACACTATATTTAATAAGCATCTGTTTTGGTGTGACAGGAATACTAGTTGCAGCCAAGGACATTTATTATGCATTCTTAACACTGATTATCCTTTTGGGTCTTGTGTTTCTAATTACGGAAGATCCAAGCAAACATGGGGATGAAAAAGTGTTGGGTGGGGTAAAAAAATACTTTGACAAATTAAAAAACTATGATACAATCAATAAAAAAGAAGAAAAAAAAGGAGAAAACAATGGCTAGCAAATTGGAGCAAATAAGTGAAAACGAGGTAAAAATCACATTTGAACTGGACAAAGGAAGATTTGATGAAGGGCTTGAACATTCCTATAATAAGAATAAAAAAAGATTTAAAATAGATGGATTTAGAGCGGGTACTGCACCCAGATTTCTTGTAGAGAAAATGTATGGAGAAAATGTGCTTTTTGAAGATGCAATCGACTTTTTACTTGAACCAACTTATGTAGAAGGGCTTAAAGAATACAAAATTGAGCCAATTGTGCTTCCCAACATTGAAATTCTGGAGGTTGGAGGAGAAAAAGGCCTCACCTTCTCAGCGTTAATCACCACAAAACCAAAGGTGGTACTCGGTGATTATAAAGTGATTACAGTCGAAAAATCCAAGATTGAAGTGTCAGACGAAGAAGTGGATAAACTTATTCAGGAAGAAGCGAGCAAAAATGCCAGAATTACAACAGTTGAAGGACGTAAAACCAAAAAAGGAGATGTTGTCAATATCGATTTTTCGGGCAGCATTGACGGAAAACTTTTTGATGGAGGAACCGCTGAGGGGTATGAACTGGAACTTGGCTCAAAGTCTTTTATTGATAACTTCGAGGAGCAACTAGAGGATAAGAGCGTAGGGGAAGAATTGGTTGTAAGGGTGAAGTTTCCGGATGACTATGGAAATGAGTCTTTTAATGGCAAAAACGCTGAATTTAAGGTTAAAATGAATAGTATTTCTGAAAAGGTGCTTCCTGAAATCAATGATGAATTTGTTTCAGATGTCTCAGAGTTTAGCACTTTAGCAGAATACAAGGCGGATTTAAAGAGTAAATTGGAGCACCAGAAGGAGCATGAGGCAAAGCATCAAGATCAGGACGCATTGTTTGAAAAACTGATGGAGGTGTGTCAGGTAAATATTCCGAATGCAATGATCGAGGCGCAAGTGGATACACTTGTAAACCGAATGGCTCAGAACTTAAGGATGTATGGCATTAGTTTTGAAGACTTTGTGAAAGAGACCAATAACACGGAGCAAATGGTCCGGGATGGATATAGAAAACAAGCAGAAAAAGAGGTTCGCCTCGCATTAATTCTGGGTGAGATTTCAGAAAATGAAAAGAAAGAAATCACAGATCAAGAGATCGATGAATATGCAAAAAAGATGGCTGAGGGCTCAGGAAGAAGCCTTGAAGAGGTAAAAGAGGTATTTGAATCAAGAAAAGACTCTATTCGTGAGGAATTAAAAATTCAAAAAATTGTAGATGATTTAGTGGAAAGGTGTGTGAAATAAATGGGTGAAAAAAGAATGAATCTGGTTCCTATGGTTATTGAACAAACAAACAAAGGGGAACGTTCATACGATATTTATTC
>JAVBPT010000053.1:0-2848 GCA_031549455.1 Eubacteriales bacterium | reverse complement strand
AAACTGATAGAAATGAAAAAAGCGATGGGAATTACTGGAATCTGGAATCGAATCAAGAGAAACGCGGAGGGGGTATAGATGATCAAAGCGTTGCAATATTATGATGAGACTGTTCTTACTTTTATTCAAGGCTTAAATCATCCTGTTTTGGACCCTGTAATGGTTTTTTTTAGTAAAATATGCGATTTGGGGATGATTTGGGTTCTGATCGCTCTCATCTTGCTTTCGTTTAAAAAACACAGAAAAACAGGCCTTTTTGTCCTTATAGCGCTTTTAATTAGTAGCATTATAGGAGAAGGAATCTTAAAAAACTGGATTCAAAGGGCCAGGCCTTTTACCGCCGAAGATTTGCTTCTCATTGCACCACCCAGTTCTTTTTCTTTTCCTTCTGGTCATGCAATGAGTTCTTTTGCAGCCTGCGGAGTTCTCGCACATTTCCTCATAAAATATAAGTGGTCTTTTTATATTTTAGGGACTCTAATTGCCTTCTCAAGACTCTATCTTTTTGTCCACTATCCGCTGGATGTTGTTTGTGGCATTCTATTTGGACTTCTGGTTGGCTGGGGTGTGATTCAAATTGGGACAACTCATTTTGAAAAAAGAGACAAAGTTTAAATTTAACAGTTGAATTTATAAAAAAAAAGGTTTATAGTGATCTCTATAAACTTTTTGTGTTTATCAAGTTGAAAGAGGTGGGGAAGATGTGGATAAAAGAATAGGAGACAAAAATGAAAACATCCGATTTTGATTATGCGTTACCAGAAAAATTGGTGGCTCAAACGCCTTTATTAGACAGAAGTTCTTCAAAACTCTTGATATTAAATAAGCAAAACGGCGAAATAGAACACACCGTATTTCGAAACATCATTGACTATTTAAATTCAGGTGATGTTCTGGTACTCAATAACACAAGAGTGATTCCTGCAAGGCTGTATGGCATCAAAGAAACATCCAAGATACCAGTTGAGGTATTGCTACTCAAAAAGAGAGAATTGGACCTTTGGGAGTGCCTAGTTAGACCGGGAAGAAGGTTGGCTGTTGGAACCAAAATTGGTTTTGGAGAGGGTATTCTTCAGGGAGAAGTTCTTGATCTTTTAGACGATGGGAAAAGATTGATTCGATTTATACATGAAGGGACAATCGAGGAGATCTTGGATCAAATTGGGTGCATGCCGCTTCCACCATATATTACAGAAAAGTTAGAGGATGCATCTCGCTATCAAACCGTCTATTCTAAAATAGAGGGTTCGGCAGCGGCACCCACAGCGGGTTTCCATTTTACAAAAGAGTTGTTAGAAAAGATCGAGCAAAAGGGAATTAAAATTTGTTATGTTACACTGCATGTGGGGCTTGGCACCTTTAGACCTGTAAAGGAAGAAGATGTTTCGAAACATATTATGCATTCTGAATATTATGAGTTATCAAAAGAATCATCCCAAATAATCAATCAGGCAAAGCAAACTGGACATTCTATCATTGCGGTTGGAACCACCAGTGTAAGAGTATTAGAAACCTGCACAAAAGGAAGCAAAATAGAAGCTGGGTGTGGTGAAACAAACATCTTTATTACACCAGGTTACACCTTTAAAATGGTGGATCAGCTGATTACAAACTTCCATCTGCCAAAATCAACACTAATGATGCTGGTTTCTGCTTTCTCAAGTCGAGAAATTGTTCTAAATGCTTATCAAAAAGCAATCGAAAATGACTATAGATTTTTTAGTTTTGGAGATGCTATGTTTATAAAATAAAATTTAAGATAAGGAGTAAAATATGCTTGTAAGAAGTGGAAAAAAAGAAAAGGAAACAAAGGCCAATACTGTACATGGTACATTAAAAAAAGGACAAGATAAAAATACCGTTGCCAAAAATAAAAACCCATTTACCAACGTGGCTTCAAAAGGAAAAAGATAGGAGAAAAAATGATCGATACCGTACTCCACTATTTTTATGAAATCTCAAAAATACCACGTCCATCTGGACATGAGAAAGCGATCTCAAATTATCTAGTTGATTTTGCTAAGCAGAATCAACTAGAGTATGAACAGGATGCTCAACATAATGTCATCATACGAAAACGCGGAACAAATGAAGAGAGTATTGCTTTGCAGGCTCACATGGACATGGTATGTGAAAAGAATAAAGACATCCACCATGATTTTTTTAAAGATCCGATCAAAGTAATCGACGACGGAATCTATTTAAAAGCAGACGGAACCACACTGGGTGCAGACGATGGAATTGGTGTTGCAATAATGCTTGCGATCCTCAGTGATACAGAGGATTCGTCTCTTAGTATTGAAGCGATTTTTACGTCAGATGAAGAGGAGACGATGAATGGTGCCAAGACAATTGATAAATCCAAAATTCATTCTAAATACATGATTAACCTGGATTCGGATTCAGAAGGTGTGCTGACGGTTTCATCGGCCGGCGGCCTAAAAGTGACGTTGTCCGGGGAAATAGAGCGCGAGAAAATAGATACGACAAAATATGTGTGTTACAACCTCGTATTAAAGGGATTAAAAGGTGGTCACAGCGGAACAGATATCAATAAAAATAGAGAGAGTGCAATGCGACTTGGCTTCTCGCTTTTGAATGAACTGATTCAAAAGTTTGCGATTAAAATAAGTCGAATGGAGTCCGGTTCTAAACTAAATGCAATTCCTCGTGAAATCGAAATGAATATTTGGGTGACGAAAGAAGAGGAAGATGCATTCAAAAATTTCATTCTACTTTATAATGATGAGATGAAACAGCAATATATACAAGAATTAAATCTGAAAGTTGTTTTGGAAAAAACGAATGATTCTTCAATGCCTTTTACATCATCTTTTATGAAACAAAT
>JAVBPT010000007.1:0-60276 GCA_031549455.1 Eubacteriales bacterium | reverse complement strand
ACTGCATCTGTATTTTCATCTGAAATCTCAGCCGGCATCTTATGAAAGCTCGAAGACATGCCACCCATCTTGCCACCAGTCTTACTGCCTTCTACCACATACTTATCCTCATAACTTAAGATGTCTCCTTTTTTAAGTGGTTCCTCGCACACCGACGCATATACCTGTTCATAATCTCCAAGCACCGCACAGTTGATCTCTTTTAGATTTTCTACACACTTCTCAACAATAATCTTGGTTGAAAAACTGCTTGCGTTATCAATCGCTTCCTCTAGATCATCCTTTGTCTTCACAACAGAGATACCAATACTTGAACCCAGATTACACGGTTTTACCACAACCGGAAAGCTTAGGTTCTCTTCTATGGCGCCAAAAATCTTTTTCTTATCATCAAAATATTTTTTGGAATAGAACCATAAGTAGTCCACAACCGGTAGTCCGCTTTCTTTTAGAATCATTTTTTGCATGATCTTATCCATCCCATTGGCTGAAGCAATCACATTGCTACCAACGTATGGAATGTTCATAAATTCAAACACTCCCTGAAGCGTTCCATCCTCTCCATTCGTTCCATGCATAATCGGAAAAGCAATATCAAGTTTTGCAACCACTCGTTTGAAGAAAAGACCCGACTCGTTGTTGAGCACATAATGCTCTTTTTCATTTAAAGACAAATTTACATTTGTGGATTTGTCTAATAGATCCGGTATGTTCTTAAAGCTTTGA
Organism: Eubacteriales bacterium; assembly: GCA_031549455.1. Lineage (GTDB taxonomy): Bacteria > Bacillota > Clostridia > Lachnospirales > JAKSVV01 > JAVBPT01. The sequence continues at coordinate 59,550 of JAVBPT010000007.1, read as the reverse complement.
ATATCAAACATATACTTGCTGGTATACATTTCCCCCTCTTTTGTAATATAAATCGGGATAATATTGTACTTATCCTTATCCATTACACACATCACCTCATTGGCCGTAATAATAGAAACCTCATGTTCTACTGACTTACCGCCGAAAAAAACACCTACATTTGTCTTCATTTTACACCTCTATATTTTAAAAATCTTCCGGAAGATCATTTTCATAAAGCACGACATCTCCTGGTGCCAAAATACCTTTTAGCTTTTCTGTCGCCTCGTTTAAATCCTTCGCCACAAAATATTTATCCTCTGGGATACCAATATTTTTAAAGGCATCATACATTGGCTTGGTTTGGATATGCCCCACCATAATTGTATAGTCACACATCCTTGCGCATCGTTCCCCAAACTCAAGGTTGAATTGATATTGTTTTTCACCCAATTCAATCATTCCCGGCGTCACGATGATCTTTTTATTCCCTTCCATTCTCACCAGCACCTCCAGGGCCTCTTTGGTCCCCTCTGGGTTTGCATTGAACGAATCATCAATCACGGTAATATTCTGATGGGTCTTAATGATTTCCAGTCTATGCTCCACCGGTTTTACCTTTAAAACTGCCTTTTGAATCTCCGGAAGACTCATGCCTAACTTATGAGCCACCGCAATTCCTGCAAGCACGTTATAGACGTTGTAGAGTCCAAGTAGCCGTGTGCTAATCTCTGTTTTGGAACCATCGTGCAGTTTTAGATCAAACACCGCACCCGTTCCGGTATAGCGCACATTTTCGGCATAATAGTCTGCCTCATCATATTTTAGACTGTAACAAACGGTTTCGTGCTGCATTTCATTCAGCTTTTCTTTTTCGACGATATCTTTTACATGCTCATTATCTACGTTTAAAATCGCTACTTTATCTCCTTCTAGAGACTTAATCAGTTCATATTTTGTTTCCTTAATCACATCAATATTTTTAAAGCTTTCAAGATGTTGGTTCCCGATTGCAGTTAAAATCCCAAAGTTTGGTCTTACAAGATCACATATCTCTTTTATATCATTCCGCTTTCTGGCACCCATCTCCACCACAAAAACTTCATCCGTGCTTTTTAGCTCTTCTCTAATGGTACGAACCACTCCGAGTAGCGTATTAAAACTGCTTGGCGTTTTACAAACCCGAAATTTATCTGAAAGGATATCATGCACTATAAATTTTGTACTGGTTTTCCCATAACTTCCTGTAATGCCGATGATCTTTAGGTTTCTCATCCCCATAAGCTTCACTCTGGCTTCATCATAATATTTTCGATTGATCTTTTTTTCAACCGGCCCCAAAAGAATATTTGAGAAGGCCAAAAACCAGTGTGAAAATTTACTCAAAACAAAACAGATTAAAATTTGTAAACTCAAAAACAGAAGAAAGTTAATATTTAACGTTTGAAATAGGTCGTTACATAAAAGCTCGAGTGTGGTTGGAATCGTAAAAAATACATAGCTTTCTGGAATCCAGAGCAGACTCAAAAAGAGCAGAGCAAATAGAATTGTTCCAAGCATCCACGTGGTCCCTCTAAGCCTTTTTACCCGATCCGTTTTCACGAGTGGCTTCTTATAATTTCCATTATTCACCTTAAATAAAAAGAAGAGAAAGATGATTACAAGAACCAGTTCAGATAGCATGAGTGACCCCACCGCCAACATCGGAATAAGTGCTAAAAACAAAAGAAACTCTTTAAAAAATGTTTTGATGGTTCTTCGGTCATTCATCCACTCAATCATCTTTCGATTCTCATAGGAATGTATCTGCAATATATTTAATTCAACACCCAGCTTTTTATTAAAATATAAAACGAAAACAAAAAGCGATAAAAGGATTCCAAACAATATCATGATCTCATCCCCCTTATTTCATCTTCAAGCACCCTCTTAAATTCTGCATAATTCTCCAAAAATGGAAAGTGCCCCGTTCGCTCAATCGTCCTAAAACTGGACCCTCTAATCAAAGAATTCATCAACTGGCCCGAGCTAACGGGCGCGTCCATATCCTCTGCTCCCCAGATGATGCTGGTTTTCACCAGGATCTTCTCAAATGTATTCGAAAGATCACAATTCACCACCCTAACCAATGTCTCTTTCATCACGCCTGTGGCTGCATTATAATCTGCCGAACCCACTTTGTTTCGAACTCGGTTCAATAGTTTTTGTTTTTTTCTTTTCACAAGCGGTAAAACTTTTACCGCATATTTTAAAACCTTAAATAGAATCACTTTTGCCCTTCTCTTTGCTGTAAGTGGTCTTCTCACCCCGGCAGAGTCAATCAAAAACATGGCTTTGATGTTTAAGATCCTCGTATGTGCCATGGAAAGGCAGATCGCTCCTCCAAAAGAATGCCCGGCAAGCGTCACATAGTCCAGTTTGAGCGCATTAATAAATTTGGTTACACAATCATCATAATCATAAATCTCCCAGGCGGTTTCCGGTTTTTCCGAATACCCAAAACCAGGCAAATCCAATGAATAAACCTTGTATCCGTTCCTTATAAAAATCTGTGCCACGGAGGCCACAGTAGAAATTTCAGATCCCCAGCCGTGTAAAAGGACCAGGGGTTCCCCCTCTCCTTCTACCTTATAATTTACTTTTACACCTTTTATCTCTATCTTCATTACTAACTCCTCTTAATTTGCGAAAGATATGAGTCTCCTATTTCAAATCCAGATAAATCATAAATCTCAGCGAGCGTTGCCGCCGTATCCGCAAAGGTTTTGCGAATACCCAGGTTTACATTCTGCTTTAAGCTTTTTCCGTAAACCAAAAGTGGTACATATTCTCTTGTATGGTCCGTTCCACGAAAAGTGGGGTCGCACCCATGGTCTGCTGTAATAATCAACATATCTGTGTCTTTCAAAAGCGCCATGATCTCTGGTAATCTCTTATCAAACGCCTCAAGTCCTTTTGCATAACCAAGCACATCTCGCCTATGCCCCCATAGCATATCATATTCCACCAAATTTGTAAATACCATGCTGCTCTTGCTCTGGTTCATATAATCGATGGTTTTATCAACTCCGTCCATATTATCATATGTGTATACGTATTCTGATATGCCCTTACCATTGAAAATATCTCTTATTTTCCCAACGCCCGACACGCTATATCCCTTCTTTACCATCTTCTCGAGTGCTGTCTCAGAAATGGGGTCAATCGCATAGTCATGCCTTCCTGTGGTCCTAGTAAAGTTGCCTTCCTCCCCTACAAAAGGTCTCGCAATAATTTTGCATACCTCATGCTTGCCTCTCATCACCTCTCGCGCCGTCTTGCAAATCTCGTATAGCTTTTCAATGGTGATGATCTCCTCATGCGCCGCAATCTGCATCGTGCTATCAGCCGATGTATACAAAATGGGATGACCCGTTTGCATATGCTCTTTACCCAACTCTTTTATAATCTCGGTACCGGATGCCGGGCGATTGCACAGAAATTTTGTTCCTGTCTTTTGCTCCAGTTCCTCTATCACCTCTTTTGGAAATCCATTGGGATAGGTTGGAAAAGGTTCTTTGACATAAACGCCCATCATCTCCCAGTGTCCTACCATCGTCTCCTTGGAGGCGGACGCCTCATTACAAGCGCCAAAACACCCCACCACATGATCTTGTTTTTCTATAAACCCGCCTTCTGCCACCGCATCCAGCACATCTATGTTACACAATCCCAACTTTTGCATATTTGGAAGACGTATCCCACGACAATTCATCGCAATGTGACCAAAAGTACTCGATCCCACATCTCCATATTTTGCAGCATCGGGCAGTGCACCAATTCCAAAACTGTCCAACACGATCATAATCACTCTATTTATTTTTTCAAAACCCATATCCCCTCACTCTTTAAAACATTACTCTCCCTCTTCCGTTTTATGGTACAGGTAAGAATCATATAAAACATTAGAAGCCAAGTCTTTTTCAATGTTCGCTTTATCAGCATATTTTTTTAATGATTTCCACACCGACTGTCTGGTCAATTTTTCGCCAGATTTGTTCAAAAAGACGGTTCCGTTGTTCTTTGAGTAAATGTTTTCCACGCTCTCTTTAATACTAGAATTTGCTTTATTCAATAAATCTATTCTTGCCGTTTGCATATAATCTTTCACAAGCTTTAACGTGTTTGTATCCAAATTTTTGATCTCTTCTTTTCCATTTTCCTTTGGAACCACCACATATCCAAGACCAGTATTGATATTTTCAGCTCGCAGGTTAATGATATCCGTTGGCTTTAGGCCAGTGGTATACATCATTTCAAAAATTACCTTGTCTCTAAGCCCTGCCGGTTTTTTCTCCTCCTCAGCAAAAGTTTTTCTCAATGACCCAATCTCTTTTTTGGTTAGAATGTGTTTCTCTGCAATCCGCTGTCTTGGCACCGCGATTTTAGAAAGCGTCACCATCTTTTTTGAATATCCTTTTTCATAAGCAAACTTGATAAATGTATTAATGGCGGACAAGGTTCTATTGAGTGTTGAAATGGATTTTCCCTCTTTTTTTAGGTTGTTTAAAAACACGATCACGTTGATCGGTTCGATCCTTTCAATACTAATATAACTTTTCTCTGCATAATCACTAAACTTCCTCAAATCCCTTTCATAGGATTCCAGTGTGTTGCCGGTTGCGCTCTTCTCCTCTTTTAAATAGGTCAAGAAACGATTGATTGCTTCTTCCATCATTCACCTCTTCTAATAAAGATAATCTGATTATAATAATACTAGGAATATTTTTATAGTCAAGTATTAACTTTACATAATGCAGATTTTACGCTTTCTCTCACTTCTTTTTAAAGTCGCCATACCGAATCATGGCAATCAAAGTGGAGGCAATGGTAAAACCATCTGAAAGAATAATGGTATAGGCGCCCGAAACAAAATCATAGATACTCCATAAAAGCATGGCAATGAGCGTTTCTATCCTCACAAGCCTCATGTCTTTGGTTAGAACGAGACTGGCAAATAGGAGGGTGCATAGAATCGGAAGAATGCTATAAGGATCTGTATAGGTAAAAAGACCCGCAACTAGGATGGCGATAATTAGAATAACCACCAGCCACTTGGGTGCGTTTTTTCCTCTCTTTTCGTGCTCGTAAACCACCACAGACTGAATGGCGGAAAGAAGACTCGCAGTCGCTCCCGCATACTGAATGAGTAAAACAAAAGTTAATGCAAAAAGAAAGTTGCAAAGAATAAGATAGCTCAAAAAGTATTTTTTCTGATCCGATTGTACCGCCACAATCATAATGACAGAGGCAATAAACCCAACAATCTGTGCCGCGATGTGCATAAGATCTCCCTTCTATCTACAGACAAAATAAAGTCTACTCTTTTGATTCAGATGAGGCCATAGATATCCATAAAACTCCCCCTCTTCATCACACAGATAAATCTTTCTAAAACCTGATTTTTTCAACATTTTTTTGATTTCACCGATTCGAAATGAGGTCTCAATATGCGTTTCCCGGACCACACTATAAAACTCGAGAGGCTTTTTTCGAATGAATCCCGTAATTTCACTGGTCAATGTATTCTTCTTTGCGTCATATTTTAGATTCCGAACAAGCGTGCAATCCTTTTTGCTACGGATATAATTCCCTGCCCATTTCTTGAGCGCATCCTGTGGGACCAAATCCATTACAAAAAGACCGCCCTCTTTTAAATTGGCCTTGATCCTGGTAAAGGTTTTCTCCCAATCCTCTCTTTTTAGTAAATGGTTGATCGAGTCATATAAGCAGGTGATGAGGTCTACCTTTTCACTCAGCTCAAACTGCCTCATATCCTCTTGTATAAACTCAACCCTTCTATTCTTTTTTCGCGCCACATGCAGCATGTCTTCCGATTGATCCACCCCAAAAACTCTTTTTAAATGATGCATGGTCTTAAACTGTTTGATAAACTCTCCCGTCCCACACGCCACATCGCACAAACTGTCCGGAATAAAGTTGAACCTGCATAATAGGGTGTTTATAACCGCAAGGCTTGAAAACGCCTGATCACGCCAGCCCAATAAATCATAATAATACGCTAGTTTCTGGTACATATGTCTCTCCTATTTTTCTCTCTTCACTAAATAATATGAAAATTCGGTTAGAAGTGTTTTAAATTTTGACTCATTTGTGATCTGATCAATATTTTGAAGGGCTTTGTTTAAGTACGCTTCCATCACCCCTTCTGTATAACTTAACGCCCCGGACGTACTACACACTTCTTTAATCTTCTCATATTCTTCCTGACTAATCTTTGGTTTTCCATAGATTTTTTCAAATTGGGAAAGAAGATTGGCTTCTGCGTGCTCTCTCGTATACGCATACAAGAGAGTCATTTTCTTCTCGGAAATATCAGATATAACCGACTTTCCCAATGTCTTTTTTTCGGAATAAAGCCCTAAAATATCATCCTTTAATTGAAAGGCAATTCCAATATTTTTTCCAAACTCATTGATGGCTGAAAGGGTATTTTCACTTGCTCCCGCCAGTAGACAACCCAGTGTAAGTGGTCCTATTACAGTATACCAAGCGGTTTTATAATAGCAGATGTTTAGGATGTCCTGTTCACTCACCTTTTCCTCCTGGGGTAGATTGACATCGAGCAGTTCCCCAAATGCTGTATGCTCTAACGTCTGGCTAAAGTGCCTGATCGCCGGCACCAGCAATTCTTCTCTGATTTCCAAAGAGGATAAGGCTTTATACGATGAAAAGATGGCAAAATCGCCCAAACAAATCGCATTTGAAATGGCAAGATGATCCCCGGAAAGTCGTTTATGAATGGTTTCTTTTCCCCTCCTAAGATCACTTTGGTCAATCACATCATCATGAATCAGAATGCCCGTCTGAAAAAGTTCGTATGCAACGCTCGCCGAAAGAATCAAGTCTGAACTCTCACCAGATACGAGCTCATATCCTAATAGAACCAATAAACCACGTATCCTCTTTCCGCCCCTGTTCGTCTCTTTTAACATCTCAAGTAGCTGATCCGTCTTTGGGTGTTGTCCCGCATAACCAGAGAACTCTTTATGAATCCATTTCTCCATCTCCTGCTCAATCTTCTCTATCTTCTCATCCACATACTCTTTAAACATCTTTCCCCACACTTCTCTTCCTTTTCTCTAAATGCACCAACAAAGCTGTAATGTCACTAGGAGATACCCCTGATATTCTAGAAGCCTGACCAATTGAAAGGGGCCTAATCTCACCAAGTTTTTGCACCGCTTCAATTCGGATACTCGACACATCCTTATATACGATATCGTCTGGTAAAAGCCTTTTCTCAAGCTTCTTAAACTGAGCAATCTGCTCCTCCTGATTTTTGATATACCCCTCATACTTGATGAGTATATTGACCTCTAGACGCACTGCATCTGAGAGCTCACCAGGCCTCTCCTCGTCGATCTCGCCGGTCTTCTCATAGTCCAGCTCCGGTCTCTTGATTAGATTTTCCAGTGTCACACCGCTTAAAAGTTCGGTGCTATTATATTTTTTTAAAAATTCTTGTACCTTTTCTTTTGTGCCGATATTGGTTTGTTTTAATCTCAAAATTTCAGCTACGATTTGTTCCCTCTTTTTCAAAAAAACTTTATACCGTTCTTCGTCAATCAGCCCAATCGTATGGCCCAGCTCTGTCAGCCTCAAATCTGCATTATCTTGCCTAAGCACCAATCTGTACTCTGCTCTTGACGTCATCATTCGATAAGGCTCATGGGATTCCTTGGTCACGAGATCGTCAATCAACACCCCAATATAGGCCTCTGAGCGATCTAAAATCACCGGTTTTCTTCCGAGAACCTTCATGCTGGCATTCACCCCAGCCATGAGCCCTTGCGCCGCCGCCTCCTCATACCCAGAGGATCCATTTACCTGCCCTGCACTAAATAGACCGGCAACCTTTTTGGTCTCTAATGTGGCGGTTAGTTCATTAGACTCCAGTGCATCATACTCAATCGCATACCCCACCCTTGTGATCTCACAGTGCTCAAGACCTGAAACCGTTCTTAACATCGCGATCTGAACATCCTCATGTAAAGAGGAGGACATCCCCTGTACATAAATCTCATTGGTATCTTCTCCCTCCGGCTCTAGAAAAATCTGATGTCTTTCTTTGTCTCGAAAGTTTAGCACTTTGGTCTCAATAGAAGGACAGTATCTCGGACCCACACCCGTAATCGATCCATTATATAAAGGAGAGCGATCGATGTTTTCCAAGATGATCTGATGTGTCCTTTCATTGGTATACGTTAAAAAGCATTTCACCTGTTCTCTTTTGATCTCTTCCTCCGTATTGGTAAAAGAAAAGGGGACGATGTGTTCATCTCCATACTGAGGCTCTACCTTCGCATAATCAACGGTCCTCCCATCAATCCTACTCGGCGTTCCCGTTTTATATCGCTTCAACTTAAATCCAAGTTTGAGTAGGCAAGAGGATAGATCGCTTGCCGGAAGAAGACCGGATGGACCGCTCACACTCACATGATCCCCTGTAATGCACCTCGCATCCAAGTAGGTTCCCGAAGCCAATATCACTGCTTTGGCATGATAAACGGTATCTCCCGTGGTTCGAACGCCTTTCACCTTACCAGACTCCACCAAAATTTCTTTAATCTCTGCCTGCTTTAGCGTCAGATTGGGGGTGTGTTCAAGTGTCCGTTTCATCTCAATCGCATATTTTTTTTTATCCGCTTGCGCTCTCAGCGAATGAACCGCCGGCCCCTTGCTCTCATTTAGCATTTTGGATTGTATGTAGGTCTTATCAATATTTTTGCCCATTTCACCGCCCAACGCATCAATCTCACGCACCAAGTGCCCTTTAGCCGTTCCACCAATGTTTGGGTTGCAAGACATTTGGGCAATGCTTTCAAGCGAGATGGCAAAAAGAAGCGTTTTGAGCCCCAACCTCGCACATGCTAAAGAAGCCTCGCACCCTGCATGCCCCGCTCCAATCACAATAACGTCTGCCGACCCTGCTATAAAATCCATGAATTCTCCTAAACTTGCTCTATTATAACAGAAAAGGAGGCATTAAACAAGAATGCCAATAAAATTTATTTCCCCAAAATGGACATACTATCTTTTAGGAGGTGAAGATGAAAAAAGTAACACTCAAAGTAGAAGATCTATCTTATCCCGACTGTGAGACAGAGATTAAACAGGCCATCATGCGTATTCCAAGCATGAAAAGAGTCAGCATAAACCTTCTCTCAAAAACGGTTGTGGCCGAATGGGATCAGGAAAATGTAACAGAACAAGATGTTATTCGCATAATAAAAGAACAAGGTTATCATGTACTTTAACCTTGTTTCTTTTTATTTTATCTCTTGTTTCTTCTTTTAAAAATCTTTACAATCTCATCCACAATATTTATACAGAATGCAAGTCCAATCGCAGTGCCCCACTCATAAAGTGTAAGCGCTTGCACATTAAATAGGTTTGCAAGCGGTGCACAGTGCACAATCAATATCGCTAAAAGAATTGGAACCACTAGACCGATAAGCATGGTTTTATTATCCAGTGTTTTCTTTGAGAAAATCGTCCCGTTTCCATTTTTAATGTTAAAACTGTGAAAAATCTGTGCGATTGAAAGTGTGACAAACGCCATAGTGGTTGCTGCAAGTGGCGAATCCTGATAACCAATCATAAAAGCGGCACAGGTCAAGATCATAAGTGTCACTCCTTGATAAAGAATGCTCACCCCCACCCCTCCTGCAAAGATACTCTGTTTGGCATCTCTTGGCGGTTCATTCATTACGCCCTCTTCTCCCTTATTCAACCCAAGTCCAATAGCTGGAATGCTATCGGTTACAAGATTGATCCATAAAATATGCACTGGACTCAAGAAAATAACGCCAGCTGGTAGGAAAAGTGTTGCAAAAAAGAGTGATAACACCTCACTTAAGTTGGAGGATAAAAGAAAGTGAACCGATTTTCGAATATTGGTGTAAATCTTCCTTCCCTCTTCCACCGCTGATACGATGGTCGCAAAATTGTCATCTTGGAGGAGCATGTCGGATACGCTTTTGGACACATCGGTCCCGGTAATCCCCATCCCAACTCCAATATCCGCGATCTTGAGTGCCGGCGCATCATTCACACCGTCTCCCGTCATCGCAATAATCTTTCCTTTCTTCTTCCAAGCCTCCACAATGCGAACCTTATGCTCAGGTGAAACCCTCGCAAATACTTTTATATGATCGACTTTTTCCATAAGTTCTTCATCCGGCCAAGCATCCATCTCGCTTCCAAACACAGCCTCTCCTGCATCCTCTATCATTCCTAGTTCACTTGCAATGGCCACCGCGGTATCTCTATGATCTCCCGTAATCATGACGGTTCGAATGCCCGCATGCTTACACTTTTCAATCGCCTCTTTTGCCTCTGGTCTTGGTGGGTCAATCATGCCGACCAGCCCAATAAAGGTGAGCTCTTGTTCTAATTCAGAATCCGCTACATATTCCTTTTCAGCCAGTCCAAGCACTCTAAGGGCTTTATCTGCCATTTCTTTATTAGCGGATAAAATCTGATTTTTCTGCTCCTCCGTGATTGAATGGACCTGCCCGTTTTCTAGAATGGCAGTGCACCTTTTTAAGATTTCGTCCGGTGCTCCCTTCGTATAAACCTTGGTTTTGTCCTGTATCTGATTCACAGTCGACATCATCTTTCTTTCCGAATCAAACGGCAAGTCTCTGATTCTCTTCTTATCCCTAAACATTTCTTGATTATACTTCAAGAAACTAAATCGCTTTAGACAGGTTTCTGTAGGGTCTCCTACCTCATTTCCTTCCTCATCGATCTCAGAATCATTGCAAAGAACCATATTATAATATAAGGATTCATACCCTTCTGTTTTCAAAAAGGCTTCATCTGAATATTGTTTATGATCTGTATAAATCTCTCGGATGCTCATCTTGTTCTGTGTGAGGGTTCCGGTTTTATCAGAACAGATCACCTCAGCACATCCGAGTGTTTCTACCGCTGGTAACTTTCTAATAATGGCCTTTTTTTTGGCCATCACCGTTACCCCGATCGCCATTACGATGGTGACAACTGCCGGAAGACTCTCTGGAATCGCCGCCACCGCGAGACTCACCGAAACCATGAAAGCATCCAAAATGTGTTGGGCATCAAAACTTCCGCCCTTCCAAATGATGGTGGCAAAGATCACCAAGCAAATCCCAAGCACGCCGATGGTCAAAATCTTCCCAATCTCCGCAAGCTTTTTTTGCAAAGGTGTCTCGTCCTCTTCTGTTTGATTAATCAGGTTGGCGATCTTCCCCATTTCTGTGTTCATCCCTGTTGAGCAAACCAGCCCTCGTCCTCTCCCATAGGTTACGCCTGTTCCATAATAGGCCATGTTCACCCGATCTCCTACCTGAGCATCTCCGGCTATCGTGCGGTTACTATCCTTCTCAGATGGGACCGACTCCCCTGTTAGGGAAGCCTCTTCTATTTTTAGATTGGAAGACTCAATCAGACGTAGATCGCTTGGCACCACATCTCCTGCATCTAACACAACCAGGTCTCCGGGCACTAAAAGTGTAGAGTCTATATAGCTTACCTTACCATCTCGTATCACCTTGGCGCTCTGTGCACTCATCTTCTTTAAAGCCTCTACCGCCGCCTCTGCTTTGATCTCTTGTATAAGGCCAATGACGGTATTTAAAACCACAACGATCAGAATAATAGCGGCGTCAACGCTTTCCCCCATAAAACCAGAAACCACCGCCGCCCCAATCAGAACCAGGATCATTGGATCGTTTACCTGGTCCCAAGTTTTTTGAAAAATATTTTTCTTCTTTCCCTCCGATAGTTCATTTCGTCCATACTTTAATAATCGTTCCCCTGCCTCTACTCCAGTGAGTCCCTCCATTTTTGTATCCAACTCCAGAAGAACATCCTTTATCTCTTTATTATAAAAATCCATTTAAAACTCCTTTTCATCTTTGGTATAATTCTATCCTAGCATATATAAAAAAATTTACAAACAATAAAACCACTAAAAGTGGTCTTATTTTGTTAGGTATTGTACTGATTCATAATGGTGGTTACTTCATCCACATATTCTGGTTTTAACAGGGCTGCCATCTTTGGAGCAAAATTTTTCATATAGGTTAGATCAAATGCATTTTGTTCCTTCTTTTTAAAGCTTTCATCGAGTAAACTCTTAGCCTCGTTTTCTTTTCCTGTAGCAACACGTGCCAGAATAAAACTTTGAAACTCTTCTTGTGCCGGGCTCATATCCATCCCCCCTTCTTTAGGAATAGTATGAGATAAACTTGGGGATTTCATACCCGTCCAGAACGCTCATTTATTTTGTGTACTTGTTCGTAAATTTAAAACATATGTCCATAATAAATTCAAATTCTAAAACTGTAAGGTAAAGAACCTTCTGCTTAAAATGATGTTAGGCGCCCCTTTACCCCTTCTCTACTATTATTGAAAACTGATTTTCTGTGCTTAAAACCCCTGCCTTTTCAGAATTAAATATTGGATTGTCATAAAAATTTAAAATTTTATAATTTCTCTTATTGAAACTGAACATTACCTTTCAAATCTTTTGATTTAAAGTATTCAATATATTCATCCACTATATTGTCATAGGCTTCGATTGCGATATCTGTTTTATCTTTCATTAGTATGCTTCCTCCTCTTTTTTATAGGTTCCAATAATTTTTAAAAGATACCTCGCCACTTATTACAATTCGTCCGATAGACCTTAAACCCTATCACCCTTTATTTTCACCCGGCGTTACCTATAATCTAAATAAGTAATTTGCTAATTCATTATAACATTCGTCTCTTTTAACAACTTGATCGTTTTCTCTCATCTCGTTTAGTTCTGTTATACTAACAAATTTTATTGCTTTAACTTCACTAAGCTGAAACTTTAGATTATCTGTAACAAGTCCATTTTGCCTTAAAATAAAAAAATCATAATATTGCCTATCATAGTGTTCTCCACTCACCTGTTCTTCTTTCCTGTATGAAAACATAAATCTAAAATCTTTTACTTCAACATTATAACCGAGACTCACCGTTACCTCTTCGCTAATCTCTCTGGCTGCTGCTGTTAATGAATCTTGGCCAGTAGATAAATGCCCCGTAACAGAAATGTCCCACATATTGGGATTTTTGTCTTTTTTCTCTGAGCGTTGTTGCATTAAAATTTGATTTTTTTCGTTTATAATCGCAACAACAATAATCCTATGCCAGAGACCTCTTTTATGCACTTCTTTTCTTGGTAGTATTTCCCCTGTTTTTATCCCATTTTCATCCAAAACATCTATAAGCTCTTCCATTAAATCCCCTCCTCTTATATGAAAGTCCTCATTACTTTTTGCGCGTTCCTTGTTTTATAGTTTGAAGTCTTCTATAAAATCTTTGACCAGTTTATCCGTTCTCGATTTTATATTCTCTATCTTCCAACTTTCTTGATTCACAACATCCTCATTCAGTTTGAGTCCGTTTTTATATCCTATATAATTTCCTTCTTTGTTTGTCCTGTCCTTTTTCTCTCTAAAGGCTAAATTGCTAAGGTTTTGATTGTATCCAGTAATCGTAAGATTTCCTAGTGTATGAACATAATTGTTCAAATATTCATAGGCTAGATCCTTATCCCCATCCGCAATCATATCAACCCAGCTGTTTGGAATGTTTTCTCCTTCCGGAAAAATATGTTCAATTGTCCATATATACTTACTATTTTTATCCTTTTCCCAAAGATCCGTATAAATCTCATTTGTCTTGCATTTTTCTTCGTAATAGCAAAGCAAAAATCGTGTGCTATCAACATTTGCATAGTACAATGGGCCCCGCAACTTTTCTTCAAATATCGGATCACCAGATGCATTTTCTTTGAGTTCTGATTTGATGAATGCCAATGCTTCTTTCCCCTTCTTTGTAGATATGCCCGCCACGATGTCCATAAATATTTTATTTAGATTCCTTGTGTTCGGAAAGTCTGTTATATTCCTTCGAACAAAAAATTTGGTCAGGTAATTGATTACCTCTATCAATATTTGGTTGTCCATTCCCAAGTCATCCCTGTTCGTTAATAAATATAGTAGAAGCAGATAGGATGGTGATCCCTGAATTTTCTCAAGGTTTAACAATGGTCTTTCCAGGTCACAAATTGCATCTTCCTCGCTGGCATTATTGATAAGAATAGAATAATTCCTGGCCTCTATTTCTACATTATCTAAAAACTCTTCATAGTTCAATTTAATTATCTTTTCATAGATATCCAGAAGCGTCGTTTTCGTCGCCAAATATCCAAGATAGTATTTTGTTTTCCCCTCATTGGGGAAAGGCTTATTTAGATGTTCACGGTATGCGTTATAATACTGTCTAAAAAAACGTTCTTGCACAGCGTAGTCATCTCCCAAATATCTAAGTATCTTTTTCCATCTCGAATAACATTCTTCTGCCTTCCCTTGATTGTCCGATATGCTAATCAGCAAATTCTTCAGCAAGTCAATTGCAGATAAGGGAACTCCTCTATTATTCAGCGACTCAAAAAGCATGTACGCATCTTTATGCGTCTCCACCTCTATTGTCACAATGACCGCCGAATTAAATTTGTTCACCAGATCAAATAGGATTTTTACTTCTGTTAAACTATCATCTTCCTTTAACTCTTCCACCACCTCTTTTTCAATCAAATTTGAAAAGTGATAATATGCACGATATATTCTCCTATTGCCGGCATTTGGTTTCTTTTCATAGTCTTTTAGAAGTCCCTTCTCTGTCAGCAAACTCAAATAGTCATCCATGTTGTTGTTTTGGATTTGGGGGACAAGCCTCGGCCTATGAAAGTCGTCCTTTTGCGTCACCAATTCCCTTTTAATATTCACGAGATTGGTAACCTCCTCCTCATTAAAACTCTCCTTAAACTTGCTTATTTTTTCGTATAATGCCAACAATAAAAGTGATAAGGATGTCACTCTCTGTTGTCCATCAATTACTTCTAAAATAGTATCTCCCATTGCATTGTTGCTTGAATCAACACAAATGATCGATCCCAAAAAATACCCGTTTCCGTTTTCCACGATATCATCGAACAATAAATTCCACTCTTTTGTTCCCCAGGTATACTCCCTTTGATACTTTGGTATCTTATATAAGATACTTTTCTCATTTGAAAATATCTGCGAAACATTGTATGGAGCAGTATGTCTAATCATCTTTAAGGCCCCCTTTCCTATTTCAATTTTAATCAACTTAAATGATTTCTACACCTCGATCTCCTCTCCAGTACGTACAAAATATAGAATTTTCTGTTTCACTCTCCAGCCAAAAATATTTTGAATCGCTTCCTCATAAAGATCCAACTGTGCTTTGTATTCTTTTGCAAGCTCTCTGGGATTTCCCTTGTCCGTTTTATAATCTAAGATCACACATCCGTCTTCCTCAAAAAACAAACAATCCATGATCCCCTGTATAATCACAAAGTCATCCTTTGATGAAACCTCTGGATAAATCGCCCTTACATCCTTCTTCATCATGAAAGGCATCTCACGCCTCACCTCTTTCGCCTCCCTAATTCGCCTTGCAAGAGGTGAGTTAAAATAGAGCATCAGCTGATTTGAGTCTATACTCTCCCTCTCAAGCTTGGTGAGCTTTCCCTCTTGCAGCAACCCATCTAGTTTTTCCTTAAGCACCGCTAAGTTCTCGGCATCAATCATCTTCAGAACATTGTGAACAACTGTTCCGAGCTTCGCTCCCTGAAGAAGATCCTCCTGCCCTCCGGCTCTTACATATTTTTGGAATGACCTTTCTATATGTAACTCTTGATTTTGCTTTTGTTTTAATTCGGTAACCGACATTTTTTGTTTGATCCGGCTAAGCGCCTGATATGGGTACACAAAATCCTCTGTCTCCTCTGATAGATGAAAGAACTCTGAAACATCAAACCATGTTTTCTGTTCTTCCCACGGCGCCATCTTTTGTTCTAGCCATTCCGTAATTCGAATGTTTTTTTGTTCGGTTCTCTCTTCTACTAAAACAGGTCCCATTAACTCCAGGAAACTGTATGCATTTTTCAAATAGTTATAATTTATTCTTCCCTCTCTTTTATGGTCTGACCAGCTCTCAAATTTTTTCTCTAAATCATCCACCGCCGATACTAAAAATAATTTTTCTCTAGCTCTAGTCATTGCAACATATAAAATCCGGATCTCTTCAGCCAAAGCCTCCATCCTTGTTTTTTGCTGCGCCGCATTGAGAAAAAGTGTTTTGCCAGAAGTGGATGTGTCAAGATCAACATGTCCGATTTCAATTCCCAATTCTTTGTCAATGAGCACACCTTCTCTTGTATCGCTCACATTAAATTTTCTTGAAAGAGCTGGTAAAAAAACAATTGGAAACTCAAGACCCTTGCTTTTGTGTACACTCATGATCTTTACGCTGTCCCCGTAGTCCACCTCTTTTACAAGCTTAATATCAGCTTCTTCCCCCTCAATACTTTTAACATAACGGATAAAATCATACAACCCCGCGTTTCTACCTTTTTCAAAATCATAAATTACTTCCAACAAATAATTTAGGTTGTTCACCCGTTCATCACTATTTTTATAATTCATCATCTGATTTCTATATTCCGTGTCCTCATAAATCAGCTGCACCAGGCTACTAATAGACTCTTCTTGCACGACTGTGCTCCACTTCTCATAAAGGACAAAAAATCTTTGGATCTTTGCTTGCAACCGCTCATCCTTTCTATGCTTATGTAGACTCTCGAAAAAACCATGAATTCGGTCAGTCCGAATCAATGTGAGTTCATCCGGTGTGAATTTAAAAATGGGTGAATAAAGGATGGTGAGCATCGAGATCTCATCATATGGATTGTCTAACGCCTTTAAAATGCACAAGATGGTCTGCACCTCCTGGGTCTGTATAAAGAGAGTACTCTCGTTCATCACCACCGGGATGTTATTTCGAACCAGTGTCTCATAAAAAACATTGCCAACGTTTTTCATGGATCTGAATAAAATGGCAAAGTCCTTATAAGAAACCGTTCGGTAACCACCCGCCTTCATGTCGTATATTCTAAACCCTTGATCAACCAGCTCTTTGATTTTAAAGGAGACCGACTCTGCTTCTAGTTCAATATTTTTTACAGGCTCCTCCGCCTCATTCGGGTTCTCGGGAGAGGGAATGAGCATCATTTCTGTTTGATAATCACATGAGGAATTCAAATCATAGAGATCGCCATAGGTCAGTTCCATATTCTCATCATACGCAATCTCCCCAATCTCTTTTATCATAATTCTTTTAAATATACAATTTATGCTACTTAAAACTTCCTGTCTACTCCTATAATTTTGATTCAGATCAATTCGCTGGTTTTCTCCTTCTCCTTCTGTCTTGAAATGGTTATACTTTTGCGCAAAGATTTCCGGTTCCGCTTTTCTGAACTTATAAATGCTCTGTTTGATATCCCCCACCATAAATAGGTTTGGGATTCTGCCTTCATATATGCTCACACGCTTTAAGATTTCCTCCTGCAGCGGACTGATGTCTTGATATTCATCCACAATCACATATCTAAATTTTTGACGCATAGCGCTTTGAATTTGTGGGTTTAAAAGTAGCTCGAGTGTAAAGTGCTCAATGTCATTAAACTCCAATACATTTCGCCTCCTCTTTTCCTCACTAAACGCTTTCATAAACTGCAAAACCAGTGAAACCAGAAAGGACCTGCTGCGGGAAACAGTCTCTTCCTCTTTTAAAATCGCCTCCTCCTCTTTCGCAAAGTATTTTTGCTTTATCTCTGAAACGATCCCTTTGCAGTAAACCTCCCGTATCTTCTTGGCTTTTTCCTTATTCTCCTCCGTACTCTCTTTCGGATATTTGATCCTTGAAAACGCCATTGCATGGATATACGGATAAGCCGCTTTGTATCCTTGCTCCATCCGGTTCAATAGCTCTTTTAAAAGCGTCCTATCCTCTTCAAATGTAAGGGATAGATCCTGATTCTCCCATAAAACATTGACCGCCTCTTCAATGCTCTTTTTGGTCTCTTGAAGAATCATATCGTAGGCCGTCGTATTTGTCACGGTCTCCATTCTTTTTTCTTGATTCTGTTTCAGAAATGCCTCCGGATCGGGAAGACTTGATACAAAATCCACGATTTTAAAAATCTCTTTTTTCAATCCATCATCATTTCGAATTGTTGAGAAGGTGCTCATCGCATCAAAAAACTGTTTATCCCCTTCTTTATAATAGCGCTCAAACAGTTGATTCACTATTTCCGACTTTAACACCCTCATCTCGATCTCATCCGCGATTTTAAAAGTGGGGTCTAATGAGAGGAGATAGAAATAGTCCCGAATGAGTGACAAGCCAAAAGAATGAAGAGTCGAAATGTTTGCAAGATTCACAAGAAGTGTCTGCATTTTGATAAACTCTTCATCCTTTGTCTTTAAAATATCCATAAACTTTTCATGAATTCTTTGTCTCATCTCATCTGCTGCAAGACTTGTAAAAGTCACAATCAGAAATTGGTCGATACCAACCTTCTCTTCTAGAACAATACGGAGCACTCTTTCTGCAAGAACCGCCGTTTTGCCAGAGCCCGCGTTGGCCGATACCAAAATGTTTTTATCTTTCGCCGAAATGGCTAATTCTTGTTTATGAGACCACTTCATACTTACCTCTTACTAAGCGCATCCAGTAGAAGTTTATTTACCTTTTCAGGATTTGCACTTCCACGTGTCTCTTTCATGATCCCGCCCATCAGCGCTTTGATGGCTCTTTCTCGTCCCGCTTTATAATCTGCCACTGATTGAGGCTGTTCATCCAATATTTTTGTAACCACCTGCATGAGCTCATCGTCTGAATCCATAGACTTTAAGCCCTCATTGGCAATCACTTCTTTTGCCTTTTTGCCTGTATCCCACATTTTTGTTAGCACATTTTTGGCAATATTTTTACTAATCTCGCCCGCTTCAATGAGGCTCACAAGTTCTCCTAAATCCTCTGCCTCGATTGGAACGCAGAAGGTCTCTTTTTCCTCTTCCTTTGTAAAACGAGAATAAAAATCCGAGATTATCATGTTTGCAACCGTTTTTGGTGTTTTTACTTTTTGAATAGCCCTTTCGAAATAGGTGGCCACTTTGATATACTCTGTGAGTAAATTTGCATCGTATTCCGTTAGCTGGTACTCTTTTATATATTTTTCTTTTTTTGCTTTTGGCAGCTCCGGAAGGGTATTTCGAATCTTCTCTATCTTGTCACGTGGCACCACAATCGGCATAATGTCCGGTTCCGGAAAGTATCTGTAATCTTGAGATTCCTCTTTTGTTCTCATGCTTTCTGTCCTATTTTTTTCCGGAATGAACCGCCTGGTTTCTTGAATGACTTTCTCACCACTCTCGATCAGGTCAATTTGCCGATTCATCTCATACTCCATTGCGCGGACTGCCTGAGTGAAGGAATTCATATTTTTAAGCTCACACCTTGTCCCCAACTTGGGATCGCCCTTTCGTCGGACAGAGACATTGATAT
The DNA here is from genome assembly GCA_031549455.1 of Eubacteriales bacterium. Taxonomy (GTDB): domain Bacteria; phylum Bacillota; class Clostridia; order Lachnospirales; family JAKSVV01; genus JAVBPT01. The sequence continues at coordinate 40,041 of JAVBPT010000007.1, read as the reverse complement.
CACAACGCAAAGAACCTTCTTCCATCTTACAATCTGAAACACCAATATATCTTAAAATGGTCTTTACAGTTTCAAAATAGATTTTGGTCTCTTCAATGCTTCGTAAGTCAGGCTCGGATACAATCTCAATCAGTGGTACTCCTCCACGATTGTAATCAATCAGCGTTCCTGTAATCCCCTCATTTAAAAGCTTGCCCGCATCCTCTTCGATGTGTATTCTGGTGATCCCGATCTTTTTTTCACCCTCTGGTGTTTCGATCAAAACCACTCCATCATAACAAAGTGGAAGATCATATTGAGAGATTTGATAGGCCTTCGGAAGATCTGGATAATAATAATTCTTTCGGTCTTGTTTTGAAATTTCTCGAATCGAACAATCCATGGCTAGCCCCGCTGCCACAGCAAAGTCAATCGCTTTCTCATTGAGTACTGGAAGTGTTCCAGGAAGGCCAAGACAGACTGGGCAGATTTGTGTATTGGGTTCCGCCCCAAAGTCTGTCTTACAAGCGCAATACATCTTTGTTTTCGTTTTTAGCTCGGCATGGATCTCAAGCCCTGCCACCATTTCATAATCACTTCTTGCCATCTCACACCTCCAACTTCGGTACATTATTAAGATGCAGTTCTGCCTCAAGTGCATAACCCACCCTTAAGAGGTCTTGCTCCATGAAGTGGTTTCCACAGAGTTGTACACCGATTGGAAGACCCTCCTCATTAAACCCACAATTCAAACTCATTGCAGGAATTCCGGACACGTTAACCGGTACGGTACAAATGTCATTTAGATAAGCCTCAAGTGGGTTTGTATCGGTCTTTCCAAAGTCAAATGCAACCGTCGGTGCCACCGGTGTCAGAATAATGTCGTGCATGCCAAACACCTTTTTATACTCTTCTTTAATGAGCGCTCGTACTTTTTGTGCTTTCTTGTAGTACGCGTCATAGTACCCGGAAGACAGCACATAGGTACCCAGGATGATTCTCCTTTTCACCTCACGTCCAAACCCCTCTGCCCGTGTAATGCTATAGAGTTCCTCAAGATCCTTATATTTTTCTGCCTTATACCCATAGCGTATCCCGTCATACCGCGCAAGGTTTGAAGAAGCCTCTGCGCAGGTAATCGTATAATAAACCGGAATCAGATCAGAAGCGATCGGCATCGAAATTTCAGAAACAATCGCCCCTAGTTTTTCTAATTTTTTTGCGCTCGCAAGTACCTTTTCTTTTACCTCAGCATCCACGCCTTGACCAAAGAAGTCAGTCGGAATCGCAACCTTCATCCCCCTAATCTCTTCACCCAGGTTCTTTGTATAATCCAAGCAATTTCTTTCTTTCGAAGTGGCGTCTTTTTCGTCTCTTCCCGCAATGGTATTCATCACCAATGCGCTATCATATACCGTTTTGGTACATGGACCAATCTGGTCAAAAGAGGAGGCATAGGCCACCAAACCGTATCTTGATACTGCTCCATAGGTTGGCTTTAAACCCACCAGTCCGCAGTAAGAAGCAGGTTGTCTGATTGATCCACCCGTATCGGATCCAAGACTAAAAGGACTCATTCCGCTCGCAACCGCTACCACGCTGCCTCCGGATGATCCCCCTGGTACCTTTTGTATATTCCAAGGATTTTTTGTTTTCTTAAAAGAGGAGTTCTCGGTGGAAACGCCCATCGCAAACTCATCCATATTTGTTTTTCCAAGAAGGATGGCCCCCGCCTCCTTTAACTTTGACACCACTGTGGCATCATATGGCGGGATAAAGTCCGAAAGCATGCGTGAGGCACAGGTCGTTCGAATGCCGTTCGTACAGATGCAATCTTTGATCGCCACCGGAACCCCTTCTAATGCTCCAACCTCTTTTTGACTTGCCCTTTTTTCATCCGAAGCCTTGGCTGCTTGAAGCGCTTCTTCCTCGCTCACCGTAATGAATGCACCCAGCACATCATCCAATTTATGAATACGGTCTAGGTACCCTTCTGTGAGTTCTACCGCCGACACCTCTTTATTCTTTAACCTTTCCACTAATTCTTTTACAGTCAATTGATCTAATTCCATGTTTACCCCTAATCCACACTTTTACTGACATAAAAACAGCCGTACTGGGTTTCTTTTGCATTCTTTAACATCTTGTCTCGTTCCATCGACTCTTTTACTTCATCCGCTCTTAATGTATACAAATCGTTTCTTTCCAGAATGGTATCATCCACACTATCCGTATTAATCTCATTAATCTTGTTGGCATAATCCAGAATATTGCTGATGTCTTTCTGAAATTTTTTAAGTTCTTCCTCCGTTAGCTTTAACCTTGAAAGCGTTGCTATTTTTTCAATCTCTTTTTCTGTTATCATTTATTTCCCTCCAGTATTAAAATCATCATAACATATATTTTTATTTTTGACCACTTTTCTTTATTTCTTCCCAATATTTTTTCAAGCCATCCTCAAACTTATTATTTCCAAAGTCATAATAAACCTGATTTTTAATCTTCTCTGGCAGATAAGCCTGATCCACATAATGGTTTGGATAATCATGAGGATACACATACATCCCTTTATTTTTCTTCATCGCGCTATTCACGTCACGGATGTGAAGCGGGATCGCTCCCACATCCTTTGTTTCGAGATCTCTAAGAGCAGCATCAATCCCCTCTACGGCTGAGTTTGACTTTGGTAAGATTGCAAGAAGGATGACCGCCTCCGCAAGAGGAATCTTTGCCTCGGGAAAGCCCACCTCTTTGGCCGCATCGGTGCAAGATTTTACAACCGTGATCGCGCTTGGGTAGGCAAGTCCCACATCCTCTGCCGCAATCACAAGTAATCTTCTTATAATTGAGAAAAGGTCTCCGGCCTCGATTAGCCTTGCCAAGTAATGAAGTGCCGCATCTGGGTCACTTCCCCGAATAGACTTCTGAAAAGCACTTAGAATATCGTAATGGTTGTTTCCATATTTATCATAATCCATATATTTAAGTCCGATTGTATCCTCAACCTCAGACAAAGTAATTTTTTTCCCTTTTGGGTGATCGATCATTAGAATATCGATCACATTTAAAGCCCTCCGAATATCCCCGTTTGCAAAGTTCGAGATATGGAAAATGGCTGATTCTTCCAGCTCAATCTTCTCCTCTTCACAAACCCGCTCCAGGAATTCTTTAATCTCGCTCGGTTCAATCTTTTTAAACTCAAAAACCAGGCACCGGCTTAAAAGTGCCCCATAGACGTAAAAATATGGATTTTCCGTGGTGCTTGCAATGAGTGTAATATCCCCTCTTTCCACATATTCAAGAAGAGATTGTTGCTGCTTTTTATTAAAGTTTTGGATCTCATCCAGATAGAGAACCACCCCATTTTGGGTGTCCAGTCGATTAAGATCCGCAATAATCGCATGAATGTCTTTTACGGAAGCATTGGTTGCATTGAGCTTATATAAAGTCTTCTTCACACCGTTTGCTAGAATGTTGGCAACGGTTGTCTTTCCCACCCCAGAGGGCCCATAAAAGATCATATTGACACACTCATTCTGCTCAATAAGCTTGCGTAGTACTTTCCCGGGTGCAAGCAAATGCTTTTGCCCCACCACATTTTCAATTTTCTCTGCACGGATCCTTTCCGCTAGTGGTATCATGATTTTCTCCTTGTTTTGTCTAGATTGTATCATAAAAAAAGTAAAAAGTATATGGCTCAGCCTTTTGAAAAAATTTGTGTCATGAGGAGCATCCTAACAAAAAGCAAGATGAAAAATCACCTTGCTTTTTGTTCCATATATTTCTCAAAATCCTCATCACTGCAGGTGCCGTCAAACAATGCCGACCACCCGTTTAGATTATAAATTCTCAGCTCCTGCTTACCCAATCCCGAACCCGTTGTGCCAACATGAATCGTTACAAGATCCGTGTTGTATGTCCCGTCTGCTTTAAAGAGTTTATCGAGTATCTTTTTAGCCGCTTCATCAATCTCTATCTTCAATATCTTTGTATGATTCTGATCTACTATATACACCTCGCCCTTTTTAGCGGCTTCACTATAATCTCCCAGAACGAGTTTTTCCTTATTCTCTTCTAGTACATCCCCCGTTGTAAAGTTCAACTCATATACATCGTGTATTTGGTTCCCCTGTTGATCCAAAATATCCTTCACCTTGATCGTATAATTCGATTGTGCTTTTAGTGGTTTATCAAAATAGATGAAAACCTGATCCCCTTTTTCATTCTTAAACAAATGTTCATAGGAGTACTCATACTTTCCGTCCCTCCACATCTCAAGCCTTAGGCTTCTTCCCGCAACATACTTTGAATCAATTCCCCCCTGACTAAACTCGATTGAAAAGACTTGGTTTCGTTTCACATTTTTTTGACCCTGACTGACATTTGTTTTGATGATCGAGACCTTACTTGTTTCGATGGTGGTATAAACCAGTTGAATCGGAACCATCAGAGCACCTGAGGTGGTTCTCAAACCATCAATCAAAATATCATACTTTTTATTGGCCTCCAAATTTTTAAAGTATAACAGCAAGGTCTCCTTTGGGAGGGCTCCTTCACTATACTTTAATTCTAGTTTCGTCTCTCCATTGTGATTGGGATCAATGGTGGCCTTTGCCTTTGAAATATCCACCTTATCACTGAAGTATAAGGTTGCATAGCTGTCTGATGCAAGAATGGAGCTGTTGTCTTTGGGGCTAATACTCAAGAACTTGGTGGTGGTTTTTGTCATGTGGTATAAATTAACCCTCAGTGCGGAGGTCTTGTCCGCATCCCAAATGCCTTCTATCAAAATATGATAATCGGTATTCTCTTCTAAATGATTTAACGTAATCATCAATTTTCTTGGTTCTAGTTTATCCATCCCCACATCATACGTGGCCTTCCCATCGCGATTGGGTGTAATGGTAACCTTCACGTTCTCTTTTGTGATTTCTTTGTCAAAACTAAGCAGCAGATTGGTTCCCGAAACATCGATCCGCGAGCCGTTGGACGGCACCGAACCCAGGAAATTAAAGCTTGCCTTTTCCTGGGTTACAGTAAAGGAAAACTGATACGTTGGCAAGACTTCTTTGCCTATCTCTCTTACCCCAAGTAGTGTGATAGTATATTTCCCACCAGTAAGTGCTCCCTCTGCCATTTTAAATACTGCTACTCTTTCTGATTCCATAACACATTCAGAGAACAGATGCTTTTTGCTCACACCCATCTCATCCTCGATGTAAAACTGGTCAAGAGTAAGATTCACATCTTTTAAATAGATTACCCGGATCTCTTTTACGGTTTGAATGGTCACCCCGCTTGCTGGCACTGTCGAGCCCACTCCGCTCTTATCATTTTCTTTTGTGTTAAAAGTAAAGCTATTCTCTTCTATTCGATTTTGATACCGATCCACTAACCCCTTTAGGGTCACAGTATAGGTTTCCTCGGCAAGTAGATCGGCATCAATGGTGATGAGATTCTCATCCGCAAAATTGATCTTATTCGCAATGATCTCTCCGTTTTTATTCATCACTCGTGCGCCCCAGTACTCACCATGTAAAGGCCTTCCCAGCACGTTGCTAAACCATACCTTAATCACTTGTTTTCCTGATAGAACGTCCTTTTGGTCTCTCTCCGGATAGGTGGACGTCACGTTCACAGTGTGTTTAATCTTTCCAAATTCGTCGTAGCTCACCTTCTTAATCGCCTCTGAGCCCATCACCTTAATGAGCAGGCTGGCCGTTTCTGCTCTTGTGATCTTTCCTTGGGGACGAAACGTGCCATCCGGATATCCGCTAATGAGTCCATTCTTATAGGCGGCCAAAACATACTTTTTGAGGTTTGAAGCAATCTCCTGATGGTCTTTAAAGATGGTTTTTAACGCCTCTGTATCATCGTTTCCAACCTCAATACTTAGGGCCTTTACAAGTGCAACCGCCATGTCTTCTCGAACGGCCTCTTCATTTCCCATAAAATAGGAATCGCCTGATATATTGTAACCCGAAAGATAAAACTTGCTTGCTTCAACATAAGGATAGGCCCAGCTGGCCTGTTTGACATCCAAAAAAGTTTCTTCCACATTGGTTGCATTCGACAGATTGATGGCAAGCGTCATAATCTTTGCGAACTCATAGCGAGACACAAAGGCATCTGGTCTAAATGTCCCGTCTGGATATCCTGTTAAAACATTTTTACCCACTAGTTGCTTCACCGGATGGTATGCCCAGCTTGTGGATTTTAGATCACTAAAATCCGCCCATGCAGATATTGAAAACAATAGACTGGTTATGCAAATGAAAAACAATAAAACTATTTTACCTCTCATATGGACCTCTTTCGACAAGATTCTTACACTTATTATATAACTAAAAAATGTTTTTACAATATAAAATCTCTGAATGGTATTGACAGAGCTCCATGGAAATGGTATAATCTTCCAAAAAGGTTGAATATGAGAATAGAAGAGATTATGGAAAAAGGGTTCACCAAAAGTGAAGCCGAATACTTACTAAAAATCTTAATCGCTTATCAGGGAGACACCGCCACCACGTGCGAAACCGCTTTTATGAAGGTTTTAAACATTCGACAACTTGGACTTGACTATAAAAAAATGCTCTCCCTTAAGTTAAAAGGGGAACAGTTATGCTTTTCTACAAAACTATTAGACCATCGTATGGAGACAATCAATACCAGAGCGGAACAGTTAAGAGAATTAAGCTGCAATGGCATTTCTCTCGACTGGAAAAAGGTCCTAGAAACCAACCCAAAGTCGCTCACCTGCTCTGAGGAAAATATGATTTCCTCTTTGGAGTCCATAAAGTGTCTTGGATTGAATCCAATTCGGATGGTCAATAAGTGCCCATTCCTTCTGTCAAAAAGCTTTGATGGACTTGCCTCACGACTCAAAATATTTGTCTCGCTTTTTGGAACGGAAGAAGTTGAAGAGAATCCTAGTGTTCTGATTCCGAGTCTAAAAACCTCTTTAAACCGACTCAAGCTTTTATTTATAGAAGGTCGGGACATCCGAATTCAAGACTTCACAAGTAAAAATAGTGAGTTCTGTTCTAAATATGATGTAACCGATGATCAGCTAGAAAATCTTACCTATGACGCGGATTTAAATGCCGCAATGGTTACCTTGCTTGTAGCAAGCGATTTGAATTTATCGGATGAAGAGTCCCTTTTCTCCTTAAAATCACTTGTGTGCGATCACCTAAATCAAGGAATGCAAATAGAGGGGGACGATCTTCTTGCCATGACTACAAATGCATACATAGACATTCTATATACAGTAGCAAAGCCTCAGGAAGTGGCTGTGGAGACCTAATTCCTCGCCTTTAATCTTTCTAACATCTCTTTAAAATAATCTGGTAGCTCCACCTCAAACTCAATATATTCTCTCGTGGTGGGATGAATAAATCCCAATTTCTTTGCAAATAAAAGCTGACCTTCGAGGCTATATTTCTCATTTAAACTTTGATTTCTCTGATACGTTTGATCCCCCAAAATGGGATATCCGATATAGGATAGGTGAACTCTGATCTGATGTGTTCTGCCCGTCTCAAGCCTACAGGCCACATGGGTAAAACCGTCTAATTGTTCCAAAACCCTAAAATTTGTAACCGCTCTTCTACTGTTTTTAGTGGTGACCTCCATTTTTTTCCTGTCTTTTTCTGATCTGCCAATGGGTTTATCAATCGTCCCCTTATCCTCTTTCATATTGCCAACCACAATTGCATGATATACTCTAGTAATGCTATGTACCTTAAACTGCTCAGATAGGTCTATGTGTGCCTTGGTGTTTTTAGCAACGACAAGAATGCCCGCCGTATCTTTATCAATCCGATGGACAATCCCCGGTCTTAAAACGCCATTGACCTCTGAGAGTTTATCCTTATAATGGTAGACCAACGCATTGACAAGTGTACCACTATTATTTCCAGGCGCGGGATGGACCACCATCCCCTGTTTTTTATTCACAATCACAATATCATCATCATCATATAAAATATCCAGCTGAATGTCCTCAGGCAAAACAGCCGTCTCTTGGGGTGGTTTAACCTGCAACGTCACCACATCATCTTTTTTCAGAATATAACTCGCTCTTCTACTCACCCCGTTCACAAGCACATGGTCCTCTTTAATGAGCTTCTGAATGTAGGTTCTGGAGTAATCATCAAAACTCGAGGTTAGATATAAGTCTAATCTCCCCGCCTCTTCCACAACATATGAAAACGCCTCTATTTTCTCATCCATCTACTTCATCCTTCTTTATAAAACACGATAAAACCAGAAGAAAACAACCGATGTTTACATAGCAATCTGCCAAGTTAAAAACCGGAAAATCTATAAATTCAAGCTGAATAAAGTCGATCACATATCCTCTGGCAATCCGATCGATCAGATTGCCAATTGCTCCTGCCATAATCAGGATCAGTGCATAGTGTAATAGCCTACTTTTCTCCTCTTTATGATTTAGGTACATCATATACTGCAAAAGAAAGATTGAAAGAATTGGAACCAATATGAGAAAGAAAGCCTTGCCTTGAAAAATGCCAAAAGCGGCTCCACGATTTTCCACATACAAAAAACTCATGAGCCCTTTTATCCCATACTCAATATAATAAGGTTGCAATAACCTTTTAAAAAAGTATTTTGCAACCTGATCCAATGCTACTAATATACTTAATATGATCATACTTCCTCTTACATAAATAAACTTGACAAAAAACTAAGTAGCAAAAATGCAAAGAACGGAGAGAAATCAACTGACATATTGTTTAGAAAACTGGATTTTGAAAGCAGGCTCCGAATGGGTTTTACCACCGGTTCTGTCACCGCATCCAAAAAGTTTGTTAGCCGATTCTGTCCAAGCGGAAGCCAGGAAAGTAAGGCTCTAAAGAAAATCAAATACATCAGCACCTCTATAAAATACCGAACCGCAACCTTAAGCACCTCTATTTGCATCATTAGCCTCTAAGACTTGTGCCTGTACTTTGTTTGGTTGAAAAATTCATCCAAGGAAGTTGCGTTCCTTTTCCCTTTATATCGGATTTAAAATCTGAAGTCACGTCAATGTTGTCTGGTGCAATAATAAAAATATTCTTTGCCACTCTTTGTATATTTCCATTTAGAGAATAACAAGAGCCACTCAAAAAGTCCATCACTCTTTGCGCAATTTCATAATCCATATTTTCTAGATTGACAACAACCGGTCTCTTCGAACGTATGTAGTCGCAAATGTCTCTTGCTTCATCATAACTGTCCGGATTAATCACGATCATCTTAATTTGATCACCACTATTAAAATTCATCACCTTTGGAGATCCTTTCATAAATGGTTTTGTTCCACTATAATCGAAGCTTTTGTCTGTATCAAAACCCAAGTGCTCAGGTTGTGGAAAAGGAGTTGTGAAACTTGTTTGAGGTTTTGCATAGCTCATACTCATTTCTTTTGATTCTCTTTTATCATACCCAACCGTTGTGGTTTCATCGTCATCCGGAGTATACTCCTCATACTCATATAAACCAAGCGCCGCACCTAATTTTCCAAATATCCCCATTTTTTTCCTCCAAAAAAATATATATAATTCAAAACAACTTCTCTATCAATGTTTACCACATTATATCATATCGTAGTTCCATGTCAATAGTTTTTCAACTTTCTATAATTATTTTATCGTAAACATTCACGCTGTTTGGCGCGTTTTGATCCACAATACAAACCTCCTGATTACTGCCAATGATGTTGATGTTTTTAAACATCACAATATCGCCCACTAAGATGTTCACTCCACTAATCTCCTTTGTCGCGCTTAGCGTGGTCTCCTTGTTGTCTTTTGAACTCACAAGCACATCTCCGCGTTTTACTCCCTTAACACTTTCTTCTATATAAGCATATGTCTCGTCCGAGGAGTGAAGTGAAACGCCGACCGCTTTCTTTTGCCCTTCTTCCAATCGAATGACATATTCCTTTCCTTGGTTGATGCTAACAAACTCATTTGGAACAATCAGTAAATCTTTTTTTATAATCGCCTCTTTGGGTATTTTGATCCCCTCCACCTTGCTTTCAATCACCTCAATCTCAATATCCCGAAAACTCATATATTTATTGAGCTGCTGACTCACCACAAAAGTAACAATGTTCTTGTTCTTATCCTCTAAAATATGATAAATGGTCCCTTTAATATTTCCGTCGTTGACATTTTTTACTCGAATATTCTTCGCCTGTCCGGCCTGCCATTCTTCTGTTTGTTTTTGATCAAGCACCGCAGTGATATACCAGGTTCCGGTTGATACGATTTTGGCAATCGCCTCTTTCTCCTTAACATAATTCTTTTTAGAAGTAATGATATATTTGGAGGGTTCTACCTGTAAATATTTTTCATTTAAAATCTTGATCTTACTCACCGTAAAATATTCCTCGTATCCATCTACATAATAAGAAATCACCCCTCCAGCTGGCGCAGTGATATAGTTCACATTTGAGGCAAGCATGTTGTTGTAATCATTTCGTGTCACCGTATCCTGCTTCGTATACGATGTCTCTTCGCTTGCAAGCAATTCCCTCTTTTGCAATATTTTGGAGAGCAGCTCCCGTTTTAATGTATAAATGTCAAACACATAGTCGGTGTTCTTATATTTCATATATTCATTTACAAGTTCATAAATGTACGCATCAATATCTCTGATCTCATCATTGTAATACAACACATCCCCACGTTTTTCTTGTTTCTTAAGAATGTTAAGGTCGATCTCCTCTAGCTTCTTTTCAATATCTACACTCAAATCCTTTTTGTAAATCTTAATAACCCTACTGCTATTCTTTACTTTTTCTCCTTCCAAATAGTAGTACTCTATATCCCCGCTTGCGGGCGCATAAAGAATCTGTTCGTCCCTAATGATCTTGGCGCGTCCTGCCACAATCTTTTCCATCGTTCCCACCTGTGCAAAGGTTTCAATGGTATTACTGCTTTGATAGGAAATATAAAAAGAATAACTAAGATAGGTCACAATCATCATAAAAGTGATCACAATAAGCCTTTCAAAAAAGCTTTTTCTATTCCTCTTCTGTTTTCTTTTCTCATATTTACTCATAACTATACCAACAACCTTTGAATATATTCTTTATCCGTCGCATTGATATTGACCTCATCAATGGAGATTTTACCCGTTCTAAAAAGATGTGCCAGCGTTTTATCCATCGTTTTGGTATACCCATCATTTGCCTCTTGCATTTCCTTCATGATCTCATGTGTCTCCCTGTTTCGAATAAGTTCCATAATTCTGCTGTTGTTGATTAACACTTCCTCACAGAGAACTCTGCCATCTCCGTCAATATTCTTGATCAGTTTTTGGGACACGGCCAGTTTGAGTGACAAGGAAAGCTGACTAGTGATTCGATTCTGTTCCTCGTTCGGAAACACATCGATGATCCGATCAATGGTCTGAGCTGCACTTTGGGTATGAAGTGTGGAGATCACAAGGTGTCCCGTCTCAACCGCAGTTAAGGCGATATTAATCGTCTCCGCATCCCTAAGCTCCCCGACCATGATGATATCCGGGTCCTCCCGTAAAGCACCACGAAGTGCATTGGCAAAACTCTTTGTATCCATTCCCAGTTCTCTTTGATTGATAATACATTTATTAGGCGTAAACTTATACTCCACCGGATCCTCTATGGTGATGATCTTTCTGGACTCGACTGTGTTGATATGCTCCACAACAGCAGCAAGCGTAGTGGACTTACCACTACCCGTTGGACCAGTAATCAAGATCAATCCCTTTGTATACTCTGCCACCTTCTCAGCCAGCGGCAAAATGCCCAATTCACTTGCGGTTTTCACCCGTTGCTTCACAATTCTGATTGCAACCGTCGCCTTATTTTGTACTCTATATAGATTGACCCTGAATCTTTGGTTTCCTATAAAATAGGAGAAGTCAATTTCACCATTGGCGTCATACGTAAGCTTCAGGTACATCCTTCCCATAAAAAGCTCTTCTGCCATGGCCCTCATATCCGTATCCTCAATGACCGGAAATTGGTCTAGAAAAATAATGTCCCCATAAACCCGAACAGCTGGTTTATATCCCACGTTCAGGTGAATGTCCGAGACGTCAAATTCAGAGACTGTATTAAAAATTTCATTGAATGTTAAAACCTTTCCCATATGTTTTCCTTTTCTATTATGATAACATTTTTTTAAAATTTGTAAAGTATCCTACTAATTATAGTAGATGACAAAAGTCTACGAAAGCGTGAACCGCTTCTCTCTTTTTTCTAAATTCAAATTTTGAATCTACTTAAAAATGATAGCACAAAAAAATGAGTTTATCCACTTATTTTAAAACTTATTTGAATCCGTAATGTCAGCCATTTTACCCATATTCTAGAAGTTTCTTACTATATTTGTAATATTTAAAGAATTTTTACTATTTAGTTGACATTGAAAAATTACTATGATAATATAGGTTTGTATTAAGCGATAAGAGAATTTAAAATTTATTTAGGAGGGGTTTGATTATGAAATCAACAGGAATTGTTAGAAAGGTAGACGAACTTGGACGGATTGTTTTGCCAATAGAACTTAGAAGGAACCTAAATATCGACATCAAAGATTCACTTGAGATCTTTGTTGATGATACAGGTAGAATCGTATTACAAAAATATAATGCGGGCTGTCTATTTACAAACAATATGGACAATCTAATCAACTATAAAGGAAGCAAGATTTCCAAAGAAGCAATTGTGGACATGGCAAAACTTGCCGGACTACATGTTGATGATGATGGGAATGTAAAAACAAATTTATAAGAGAAAAGTCAAAGGCTTTCTACCAACCCTAGAAGGTCTTTTTGTTTACATAATTTTAAATACGGATTGAATATCTAGATATGCGACAATCAATAGGAATACATCCTCCGGATAGGCAATACACCCCAGAGTGCTAGTCTTCCCAGGCTCTAACACATGGACGAAGATTGCGGACCCTCTATACGGGGCCCTCTCCTTATTATAGCTTAGAACAAGTGCATACCGATAGCCAGGCTGATACAAATCTTCTGCCGAAGAAAAGGGGGCGTCCTTTCCTGTATAAATCTGGTTATAGAGCGCACTCTCCGAATCATCCACCCAAAAATACTCATCCGGTCCGGATACCTTAAGGTGCTCTATCCCCTGAATCAGGAAATCTCTCCCTTCCGGAAGCTCCCCCCATCCAAATGTCTTATCAATCCAGTATACCCCACGGGGTGTTTTTTTATCTCCTTCTCTTTTGTCTCTCTCAGGAACCACCCCCTCTTCTCCGACTGCGGTCTCGATCCCATCAAGAATCGTATCTTCCCATGCATCAGACACCCTAGAAACCACTTTTCCATTCTTTTCATAGACCCAAACGCTCATTTAGAAATCCTTTTTGATACATATATATGTAAAAGAGAGCACTCATATGTGCCCTCTTTTTATACTCATCCCGATTCATCCATTGATACAGAGAATAGGCTCTACCTTAAGACCCTCTTTCCCGTCTTTTACACCCTCCACTAACACCATGTTGGCCTCCCTACTTTTAAATGGGTACACCATTTTCATTCGTTTGGGCTCAATACTATGCTTTTTCATCAAATAAAAAAGAGTGGCGAGGCGTTCCGGTCTATAAACGATATAAAACTTCCCTTTCGTCCCGAGAAGCCTACTGCTTGTCTTTAAGATATCCTCAATCGTGCACAAGATCTCATGTCTTGCAATTCTTAAATTTTCCTCCTGATTAACACACTGCATCTTCTGATTTTTGCTATTCTCACTCGGCAGCATATACGGTGGATTGGTCACCACCACATCAAAGAAAGAGGTGTAATGACGGTGGGCCTCTTTGATATCCACCCTTTCAATCAGAATCCTATCTTCGAGCTGATTTTTCTCCACGTTTCGTTTGGCCAGTGCCACTGCTTCCGGCACAATATCAATCCCATAAATAATACGGGCCTCCGTCTTAGCTGATAAAAGAATGGGAAGCACCCCCGTCCCTGTTCCGAGATCTATTATACTCGCCCCCTTTTTGGCTCGAACGAAGTCTGATAATAAAACAGAGTCTGTTCCAACCAGGAATAGACCCTCTTCTTGTTCAATTTTTAATCCATTGATCCCTAGATCGCAAAGCATTTTATTGCTCATTTTTATCCTCAAGTTTTTTGAGCTCGTCTAGGTTTTCTTCTGTTTGTGCGGCTCCTTTTTTAACCACTTTTACCTCATCCCCCTTAAACTCTTTTACAAGTGTTGTGGGTTCATCATCTTTCTGATGCTTTATAAAGGAAACCTTAACCAACTTCTTCAGACTGTTGATACCAATAACGGTTCCTTCTCCATCCTCTGTCTTAACAATATCATATACCCTCGGTAAGGTTCTATTAATCTCCGCATAGCCCTCATTTTCGTACTCAAGACAACACATCAACCGGCCACAAGAGCCCGATATCTTGGTTGGATTGAGGGATAAGTTCTGCTCTTTGGCCATATTGATCGAGGACCCCTTAAAATCATCCAAAACAGAACAGCAGCAGAGCTTTCTGCCACAGATTCCGATTCCGCCAACCATCTTGGTTTCATCTCTTACACCAATCTGCCGTAATTCTATCCGAACTCTATATTTCATCGCCAAATCTTTTACAAACTCTCTAAAATCAACCCTTCCCTCTGCGGTAAAGTAGAAAATAATTTTGCTTGCATCAAACAAGAAACGAACATTGATTAGCTTCATCTCTAATTTAAACTTCTTTGCATTTTCAACGAATGTCTTTTTGGCCTCTTCTTCCCTCTCTAGATTTTGATTGTGCCTTGTTAGATCTGCGAAGCTTGCCACCCTCACAACCTCATTTAACCCTTCTGTGTTTTTCTCCCCATTTCGGTAGAGCACAAGGACTTTGGCAAACTCAAGTCCGAGTGGCGTCTCCACGATTACATTGTACCCAACGGTCACTCTGTAATCTTCGCATAAATAGTATTGTATGTTATCATATTTTTTAGGCTTTACTCCTATAACCTTCATCACTTCTCCTAACTATTCGCCTGCAACAAAAGTGTTGCAAGTTTCATATTGATATTGTATTCTAAATGATTTTTAAATTGGGCTAAGTTTTCAAGAATCAAAAAAATTTTTTCCTCCGATACTACCCCCGCTTGACGAACCACCTCTTTTTTTCGATCCTGGTTAATTAGTTTCTGAAATCCTCTCTTCGTCATCAAAAGATCCCTAAACCAAGTTTCCAAAATGTCAAGCACCACCTGTATGTTCTCTTTATGTGACTCAAAAAACCGATTTACTTCTAAGATCTTTAGAATATCACTCTCAACCAATTTATCTGTCATATCCAAAACCTCATCCCTAGTCTTTACAAAATCGGGATCATTTATGAGCTGATCAATTTTGGTTCTACTTCCCGCCGCGTAGTAAATATAAAAATCTATAAGATCCTGATCTGACACACCATGACTTGCCAGATACGCTTTTAAATGAGACTCCTCTATTGGTCCAATATTGATTTTTAAGCAGCGAGACTGAATGGTCGTAAGCACGTTTTCGAGATCCGATACCAATAAAATGAGCTTTACGTATTGGTTGGGCTCTTCCAATGATTTTAAAATGGTGTTTTGTGCCTCCTCTGTCATCTGGTCCACATGACCAATTAGATAAATTTTATAAGGGCTTGAGTAGGGTTTCATATCGATGTCTAACAAAGCTTCCCGGATCTCTTTCACAGAGATCGATTTTTTGTCTTCCATAAGATCAATCCAGATCACATCCGGGTGATTCCCTTTGTCAAATGCGATACAAGAGGCGCACGCTTCACACACATCTTGCCCAAAATCCGAGCATAGAATAGACTTTGCAAAGGTGCTCGCAATTTGTCTAGCGCTCACCTCGTCCTTACTAATAAACATATACGCATGGGAGGTCTCGCGAGAGGCCACCAGCTTGCTGAGATTTGAAAGCATCCCCTCATTTCCCAAAATGGATCTGTAATTATACATTCTCATCTCCATTCGTATTAAGTGCTGTTTGTGGATTTTCTTCCTCATCATCGTCCGCACCAATGCCCACTTCTAACGCACTTTCATCCAGCTGGATCTTGGCAACGGAAGAGACTTCCACGTCTTTTTCAAGATTAATGAGTTTTACTCCTTGGGTTACTCGGCCCATCTCAGAAATATTTTCAATCTTTAGTCGAATGATGACACCAATGGAGTTGATGATCATGATCTCGTCTATATCGTGAACGGTTCTCATCCCTACAATACTGCCCGTCTTCTCAGTTACTTTATGAATCTTGACTCCTTTTCCGGCCCTCTTTTGAAGAGATATTCCGTCTTGCTTAAATACCTTTCCAAGTCCTCTCTTTGTGATCACCAGAATCTTTTTATCTTCTGCCAGTACTTCCATCCCCACCACAACGTCTTTTTCACGAAGCTTGATTCCGGTTACACCCGTTCCAGATCGTCCAATGACTCTCACATCTTCCTCTTTAAATCGAATGCCAAAGCCGTCATGGGTCGCAAGCACGATTTCCTCGTTTCCGTTCGTGATACATACTCTGATGAGTTCATCATCATCTCTTAAATTGATTCCAATAATTCCTGTCTTTCTGATGTTTTGATAATTGGAGAGTTGTGACTTTTTCACAATTCCATTTTTGGTTGCCATCAATAAGAATTTGCTCTCATCGAAGTCTTTAATAGAGATCACTGCGGTGATCTTTTCATCCGCTGAAAGTGGTAGTAAACTCTTGATGTTCATTCCCCTTGCCACTCTACTTGCCTCCGGAATTTCATATGTCTTTAATTTATATACAATCCCTCTATTTGTAAAGAAGAGGAGATGGTTATGTGCATCGGAAATGAAGATGTTTTGTATGAAATCATCTTCCCTCTTTTCAAGCGCCTTAATACCTCTGCCTCCACGATTTTGCACCGTATAAGTGTCTACCGGTACACGTTTAATATACCCCAGGTAGGTCATGGTCACAACATTTCGATCATTTTTAATCAAATCTTCTTCTTCAAAGTCACCCTCATCCTGTGTGAAGGTGGTTCTTCTTTTGTCTCCAAATTTTTCTCGAATTTTAGATAGATACTCTTTAATCACTGCATACAGTTTTTTCTCATCCGCAAGGATAGCTTTTAATTCGGTAATTGTCTTCATCAGCTCTGCATATTCTGCTTCAATCTTTTCCTTTTCGAGTCCAGTCAGCGTTTTTAGTCTCATGTCCACAATGGCTTGCGCCTGTATTTCAGTAAGACCGAATGCCTTCATTAATTCCTGTTTGGCCGTATCGACGTCTTTTGAGGATTTAATAATTCGAACGATCTCATCAATGTTATTTAAAGCAATGCGCAATCCTTCCAAAATATGTGCACGATCCTCTGCCTTCTTTAAGTCATATTTAATTCTTCTTGTTTCCACTTCCCTTTGGTGATTTAAGTAGTAGGAAAGCATTTGCTTTAGGTTTAAAGTCTTTGGCTCTGAGTTTACAAGCGCAAGCATGTTGATTCCAAAAGAGGACTGTAATGCTGTAAACTTGTATAGTTTATTCAATACCACGTTGGCATTCGCATCCCTTTTTAATTCAACCACAATCCGAATTCCTTCACGATTGGATTCATCCCTTAGGTCTGAAATACCTTCTATTTTCTTATCTCGAACCAGTTCTGCAACCTTTTCAATCAGATTTGCCTTATTCACACGATACGGGATTTCTGTAATAATAATCCGATCCTTTCCCTTGTGTTCCTCGATCGCTGCCACACCACGAATCTTAATAATGCCTCTTCCCGTTCGATAAGCCTTCTTCAATTCTGGCGTACTCAAAATGGTGGCCCCGGTTGGGAAATCCGGTCCTTTCACAATCTTAATTAAATCTTCTATATCCGTTTCTTTATCATTTTCAACGAAATTGTCAATCATTTTTAACACCGCATCTATGATTTCCCGAAGATTATGAGGTGGGATATTGGTCGCCATTCCAACCGCAATCCCGGTTGTGCCGTTTGCAAGCAGGTTTGGATAACGAGCCGGCAAAACTACTGGTTCTTTCAAGGTTTCATCAAAGTTTGGTTCCATATCCACCGTGTCTTTTCCGAGATCCCGAAGGAGTTCCTCTGAGATTTTGCTGAGTTTACATTCTGTATAACGCATCGCCGCAGCACTGTCTCCATCAATCGAACCAAAGTTTCCGTGGGAATCGATTAACATATATCTCGTACTAAAATCTTGTGCCAGATTCACCAATGCATCATAGATTGCAGAGTCACCATGCGGGTGACATTTACCCATGGTATCCCCAACCACACGTGCACATTTACGGAATTGTTTGTCATTGGTATAACCGCTTTCAAACATTGAGTATAGGATTCGTCTATGTACCGGTTTTAATCCATCCCGGACATCTGGCAGTGCCCGTGACACAATTACACTCATCGCATAATCTATATAGGATCTTCTCATTTCTTCATCAATGTTGACATTCACCACTTTATTTGTATCGTTGTTCGTTAACATAACCTTCTCCCTCTATATACGAATTATGCTATAATATTACCATTTCAGAAAGGGTTTGTCAAATATTTTGTTCCCCAGGAAAAGAGAGATTTTGCTGATCCAATCATCACTTCAAAGATCGTATTGATTTTTTCTATTTAACCGTATAAAAACACGTTTTCGATGAATATACGATAAATGAACAAAAAAACACACAACTCATAGAGTGTGCATTTTTACTGATCTAGTTTGTTTACTATATTCTAAACTATCTAGCTGATCCTGACATTTGAGCTTCTTGTTTTTCGATCATTTTCTTAACCATATATCCGCCAACTGATCCGGCTTGCTTTGTAGTTAAGTCACCGTTGTAACCTTGTTTTAGGTTTACGCCGATTTCGTTTGCAACTTCATATTTAAAGCTGTCAAGAGCTGCTTTAGCTTGATTCTTTATTGAATTGTCCATTTTATTTCACCTCCGTCAAATATATTATGTAACACAATTCAATAAATATAACATTTAAAATTTACCAAGTTTGGTTATAAAAGTTTTATAAAATAAGAATTTTTTCACCTTTTGCAATGATGGTGTCTGGCTTGATCTCGATATGATCATTTTGTAATTTGATGTGTTCTAAACTTGCATTATAATTTTTGGCCACATCCCAAAGTCTTTTTTCCGCATCCGCTACGCAGATCACCATACTCATTCTGCTTTCTATCGGTGCATCCTCACGCTCGATGGAGATAATCATATTCTCCTTGTTTTCTTCCAACACCTTTGCATTTAGTGTGATTTCAAAACGCACCTCAATTTCGGTCGGATTTAACATGTTGAAGTTGATATCCTCTACCTTAGCAGTGGCAAAACACTTCATTCCCTCCCTTGAAGATTTGGTGTCCACAAGCTGTGTAAATGGAATTTCGATTTCATGACTATTTAAAGGCATGTTGTCATCCGCAACCACATAAATGGTTTTGGCCTGAATCACCCCGCTGATTTCTGTGATATTGTTTTTAACTGTAATGTTCTCAATATCAATTTTTGCATAAACATTATATACTTGCATAATGTTTGCCTTATCGATTTTGATCATCTCTCTAATATTATAAGAATTTTTATTTTGACAAACCATTACATCGTAAACCATATCCTTTTCGCCCACAGCTAGTTTGGTGTCGAGTGAATAAATGTCATCTAAAATTGTCATCTCTTGACTTCCAATCACATCAATTTTACAGTTTAGAACCGTTTCAAAATTGACAAGTCTATTTTCATTTTCATTGTCCTCTTCAACATGAAGATCGATGTTCTCAATATCCAATTTGATGTCATAAGTCACATCATCATACGACCCCTTAATGGATTCACGAATCGGCATATTAAACTCGATAAAGTCAATGGCATCGGTTTCATCGGAATTGTATAGAATCATAAGCACCAGGTTTCCTGTTACCAAGAGTTCATCTCCCATGCTATTCACATCCACATTGTTGAGTCTTACATCCGTTTTTAAAATTTCACTGATGTATGGCTTGTTAGCAGGAACCACAAATTTTTCTTTTTCCAGAAATCTTTCCTTAATCTTTTCAACGTGAATACAGTTTTTCATTCTCTTTTCTATCTTTTGTATATTCGGCTCATTTAATACATTGGTCACCACATCCTCATCATATTCGCCGTTGGAATCCACACTAATATGGATAATAGTTTTTAGATTCACCTTCCTGCTATTTAACAATGTGCCTTGCAGATATTCTAATTTAATGTCTGTATCAATCTCATCCACATTTGATTCGGATTCAAATTTTTCAATAAATCCAATTTCCCCTTGCATGCTATGTACATTTTTTTCTTCCTCATCTGCTATATATATAATGTTATATCTTATGCTTCCAGAGACGATAATTTTTTCCCCATCCTTCTTCTTGTCCCGTATGTAAGGTACTCCCGAAACTTCAATGATATTTAAAATATCCGGATTGACATCTCTTACAATAACATCGTCCTCAACAATGCTCTTTACATTCTCTTCTTTTGAAAAAAAGGACATTCTTAGCTTTGACTTTTCAACATTCATATAAAAACTTCCCCCTAATTAAAATATGTTTAATACATACATATAATTTAAGGAGAAGTTTTAGTACTAATTTATTAAAAAAGTTTTGAAATTCCATACTTTACATTTATGCTATATGCTCAATCTGTATGCATCCTCTGCTTGACTAGACCCATGAGGTTTCATTCTTTTTCTCTATTTCCGCTCTGATAAAAAAGAAAGTTTTGAATTACTCAAAACTTTCTTGCTTATTCCTTACCACCATAAATTCCACTCTCTTTGTTAACAAATCCGTATAGCTAAAGGATGCTTTATGTGATGTATTTTCTTCTTCGTTATTAAAAGTGACTACGAAAACGCTAGGATATGTACTTTCTAGGACTCCACGTGATATGGTGGTTCTTCTTTTTCCTCTGTTACATTTTATCACAACTGGTTGACCCAAGAATCCTTCAATATTTTCTCTCACCTTCGTGATATCATTACTAATTATCATTATTATCACCGTCTTTCCTATAAATTCCCCCTCCATGACACAGTCAGTATATCACAAATAAATCGATTTGTAAAGAGGTTTTCCACATTTTGAACACCATTTATCTACAGGTTTTCCCTAGGAATTATGTAAACAAAACCCCAATGTATAATTATACATCTATTGGTAAAAATAAGGATGAAACTTAAGAAGGAGGTTCATATGACAAATACTGTAATTGGTGTTTTCAATACCAGACAAGACGCCGAAAATGCTACTTATAAACTTCGAAATGAGGGGTTTAACACAGAGAATATATCTATTGTCGGCGGGAGTAGCGACGACGCGGAAAGTTCCGACAATGCCGGCGCTAGCGACAACATCTCCAATGGTGTGACCGCCGGAACCATTTTGGGTGGTGTTGCTGGTCTTTTGATTGGTGCTGGAACATTTGCCATCCCAGGTCTGGGTGTGGTCGCCGCAGCTGGACCGCTTGCCGGTCTCATTTCTGGGGCAGTAACGGGTGGTGTCGTTGGGGCACTTGTTGATCTCGGTATTCCCGAAAATGAAAGCAAGGGATATGAGGATCACATTAAAACAGGGAAGTATATCCTAACCGTAAAGACTGAGGGAGACAATGTGGATGCTGTAAAAAGTGTTATAAGCAATTATGGCGCCACAGATGTAAACGTATATTAAAAAATTAGAAGAGGCTGTCCTAAAACAAAACAGAAGACAACCTCTTCTTTTTGGCTCGCCAAAGTCCATAAAAAGTATAGATAACGCTTTTCTGTTGGAAAACATATTGCTGCACCCTAGAGGGCGGGGGATTGAACCCAGAAAAGGATTAGAGATCATCTAAGGGTAAAATGTCATGGTTACAAGATAATCTTTTTATTCAACAATACTTTCTAAAAAGGGCAGATTATTAGAAAATTCCGGAATTTCATGATCCACTTCGTCAATAGTTTCTATAGGGCCATTACCTTCACTAATACCTTCTACACTTTTTGCCACTTCAACAGTCTCATCATTTTCAATTTTTGCTCTCTTAAAAGGTGTTAGCTCAAAGTGTATTGAATTGTCACTATCCACTTTAAAATAATTATATACATCGCTGGCTTTCCTAGAACGTGAGTCTATGATAAATTCAGGAGAACGGTCCATCCAATCTCCAAAATTCAACTGGATTGTAACATTTTCTCTGTCACCACCAAAATCACAGTTAAACAATAAGTTATCTAATTTTCTTTTACCGAACGGATTCAGCACTTTACATTGTCCAACGGTACAAGTTTTCGCACCATCAACTCCAACCATCTTTAACAATGAACCAAATCGAGCTGCAATGTCCTTTGAAGCCACTTTTTGCGAAACAGCGTCTCCTAGCCATATCCCGATTCTTAATTTTAAATCTTTGCTCTCAAAAATAACTTGGGGGATCTCAGACGTTTTCTCTCTGCGTTTAAACAAGTCCTTTAACACTATATATTCTCCTCTCATTCTATTTTTATTATTATAATATACTCTTCATCAGAAGTCAATATATATTGGGAAATTTTGTAAAATACTTTTAAAGATAGCTTCTGCCTTGTTAAAAACATAATGTTTCTAATATACCAATAAACGATATCCCTACTATACCTGCTTTAAAATATTCTAATCTTATTTCGGGCTTCTGCCAATATAGCAGACACAAATTCGTGAAATGAATTTGCAATTCTAATGCTATGTCAATCTATCTTCATGCATAATTTGATACCTAAAAAAGGTGCTTAAACATTTGTTTAAACACCTTTTTTAATTCTTTCACCTCTCTTTCTGCATAAGAAATGCTATATATTACAACTAATAGAGGAGTTGTCAATCAAGTGGTATGATCAATTCTTGTCCCACATAAATCAAATTTTCATTTTCGATTTCGTTTGCATTCTTTAAGGCTTCTGATTTTTCTGTGGTGCCATAATATTTCATACTAATCTGTTTTAGATTTTCGCCCTTTTCTACGACATGACTCGTGTACTTCTTATCGCCTCCCGAGATGACTGTACTCACTTCTTGCAGCTCATCATTTGGCTTTTCAACCGTTGTGGGATCGATATACCCACTTTGCAGTGTGTTTCCCAAATAGTTCCCGGTTGTATCTCCGACATCCAAGTTCTCTCTAAACCCCAAGAAGGTGGTCTGCAGATCGTTATACTTGGATTCCAGCATCCTAACCTTATCCATGTTCTGAATTAGTCCCAGCCCTAGAATAATGCAGAGAATAAAGAGCACGGCCGTCATGCCCACAACCATTCCGCCTCCCTCTCTCTTCCTCTTGCTTGGTACTACCAATTCTTCCTCTTCACTTTTTCCCATATCCTCACCATCCTTTAACATAATATTGAGCTCTCTTTCTAGCTCCTCTTTTGTGTTCTCGATATAGCTTTTCATGTTCTCATTTGGAGCATTAAAAACATAATATCCACTCGCCTTTTTTAAAGACGCATCCTTTAAATAATAAAACTCCTCTATGTTTTGCTTTGTATTGGCAATGCAAAGCACATTTGCCTCTTCTCTAAATATTTTTTGATAAATCTGTTTTAACGCCTCCTGCTTATCAAGGTCCGTCTCCGGAAAGGCCGAAACATTGATTAAGCCCACTATTGTACCCTCATCGAAATACTTTTTAACCTGCATATCAATATATCCGCGTACCTGTTTCGTAAAGTAATCATCTAACCGAACATAACTTTTACAATTACAATTGATGACACCTTCTATAATTAGGTTGGTAAAGTTCTGCGCTTTTTCGTATCGCCCCACCAGTGCCAAATACTTATTACCCAAGTACATTTTTTCTTTAATCATTCGAATGAACATCCATACACTATTCTCAACATATATTTTAATATCCGGATCAATTTTCCCATACTGTTTGATACGGTTCGGTACTTTAAACTTTTCCTTGACCATTTTGTCCGTCCTCTTTTATCCTATTTATATCACTTAGAGATAAGATTTTTTAGTTCTTCTTGTCACAGGATTCAAAAATCGTATGCCATTTTTATTTAAAAAAAGAAGGGAAATGACATAAAAATTTTCAAAAATACTTTTATAATTAAAAAATACTCTTATAATAAGAATAAAGATTTATTGCGAGGTGTGTGATGGAAGAAAATATTTTGGAATTAGTCAATGAAGAAAAACTCAACCTAAGGAAATTGAAGGAGCTGCTATCTGATATGAATGAGGTTGATATCGCAGATATCTTTGAAGAGCTTGATCATGAGAAAACCGTCAAAATTTTCAGACTCCTTCCAAAGGATGTTGCTGCTGAAGTCTTTGCCTACATTATCCCAGAAAAACAACAGATTATCGTGGAGGCATTGACGGATAATGAAGTGAGTAAGATCATGAACACCTTGTTCGTGGATGATGCGGTGGACTTCATTGAGGAAATGCCGGCAAACGTGGTAAAACGGGTCCTTGAGAATGTTAATGCTGAAAAAAGAAAAACCATTAATCAGATTTTACAATATCCTGAAGAATCTGCCGGAAGCATTATGACCACAGAATATGTGGACCTAAAGGAAACGAGTACAGTGAAAGAGGCCTTTGAGCATATCCGAGAAAAGGGTGTCAACAAAGAGACCATTTATACCTGTTATGTCATTAGACGGGATAAAAAGCTGGTAGGCGTGGTGACCGCCAAAACATTACTACTCTCAAACCCCAATGATAAGATTGAGGACATCATGGACACCAACCTGGTATTCGCCTATACAACAGATGACCAAGAAATGATTGCAGATACTTTTAAGAAGTATGGCTTTCTCTCTCTTCCCATTGTGGATAAAGAAGAAAGACTTGTTGGGATTGTCACTGTGGATGATATCGTGCAGATCATTGAAGAAGAAAACACAGAAGACTTTGAAAAGATGGCCGCACTGAATCCATCCGATGAGCCCTATCTGAAAACAAGTGTTATAAAACTGGCTGGCAACCGTATTATTTGGCTTCTTGTCCTCATGCTTTCTGCCACACTCACCGGAGGCATTATCGCGGGTTTCGAAGACTCTCTTGCGATTTTACCCGCTCTTGTTGTGTTTATCCCTATGTTGATGGATACCGGCGGGAATGCCGGTTCACAGTCCTCCACGCTGATCATTCGTGGGATGGCGCTAGACGAAATCCGTACGCGTGATATTTTAAAAGTATTCTGGAAAGAATTACGGGTAGGCATTCTGTGTGGTGCCGCTTTAGGTCTAATCAATTTTGTCCGTATCTATTTTATGTACGGAAGGAGTGCAGTCCTTTCTCTTACGGTCACATGCAGTCTATTTATCACAGTACTCATGGCAAAGAGTGTGGGTTGTATCCTACCGATTATTGCAAAAAAGCTTAAGATCGACCCAGCCATCATGGCGGCCCCACTCATCACTACTATTGTGGACGGTGCTTCTCTCTTTGCCTACTTTTCGATTGCAAAGTGGATTTTAAAAATATAAAGAGAATCAAATAAAGACATAAAAAATGCACTCGAAGGTGCATTTTTTATGTCTTTATTTGATTACGATATAACGCTAAAGCTTATTACATTTTCTGCATCCAGCATAATGTTTCCCGAAAAATCGCTTGCATCCGTTATGCTTACATTTACCATACCTCCGCTGCTGTTTGGGAGAGGGAAGGTATATTTGTACTGGTTGGTGGCCGTCTTCACCATATCCGTTTTCACCGTACTAATAGGTCCGTCAAGGGAGATCTTTGGCGTATCATTCTTTAGTGGCTCACTAAAGGTTACCAAGATGGTAATCTCTTCCCCCGCTGCATACTCTGGCCCAATAGCCGGCTTAGAGAGTTCCACTTTGGTCACGATCGGTTTTGTGGTATCGATTACTGCTCGCGGTTTATAAAATAAGGCGTAACGGAAAGTTAAATAGTTCGTTATTCCCGTTTTCGCAGGCACCGCCGCCGTGGCAGTTGCCTTTTTTCCTGACTCCGATGACCCAGAAAAATAATATCCCGCAATATAGGAAGGACCATTTACATAGTTTGAAGCCGGAAAGTGTAACCATTCTGATCCGTTTCCTGCAAGATCATGGATATGCTTTTTAGACCACACATCCCCTCTTCCTTCTAGACCGCTATATCCGGCCACCTGCATCTCTCCGCTTCCAGCGATATTAGCCGGAACCTCGTTTCCTATATAGTTTCCCCATGTGGTCCCATTCTGCCAGACTTTATAGCGTTCACTAGTCGTGGCGGTGACATCTGTATACCATGTGTTATTCGCTCTTCTCCCTGCTATAAATTCTAGTACATCCTGCCAATTCTTTTCCGTAAGCAATCTACTTGTAAAGAGGTCTTCATCTTTTAGAACCTTAAAGCTTAACATAGCTGAACCAAAATAGTTGATGTCCGTAACAAGGTTTGCGCCCTGTTTACTTTCCGCCACTATATTGCGCCCAGCGCCATCTGTGCTCGCCTCAAACCTTCCCACAAAGAAGCCTCCATTTAAATAACCCTCATTGGGAATCCAAACAAACTCATTTCCTCCTGCTAGTCCACTTGGTTCATCTGTTACCACATATCCACCTGTTGGCGTATTTGATGTAATTTCTTGTCTTTCTCTTAGATCTACCCCCGCCAAATACGGTGGAGCAGTGGCCTCTTCTTTATAAAACATGGCCAATCTAAATCCTGTCCAGTCTTGTGCCGAGGTGGCAAGTAGATTATTAAAACCAAGTGGTGAAAAATCTGCCGCATTTTCCTGATAATTTCCACCATAAATTGTAATGTACTGCTGATGTCCAAAATAAGTTATCTCATTCACACTGCCTGTCAGATCATAAATATTCATCTGTTTCCAGTAGTCACTAAAGCCCGCTACCTGCTTTACGCCTCTTCCCGGAACCGGCGTACTTGTACCCGGAATGACGCTATCTTTATAATTTCCTATTGTCTTCGAAAGAGATGAGTTAAACCAATTGAGCGTCT
This sequence comes from Eubacteriales bacterium, assembly GCA_031549455.1. GTDB lineage: Bacteria > Bacillota > Clostridia > Lachnospirales > JAKSVV01 > JAVBPT01. Next base: position 13,033 of record JAVBPT010000007.1, on the reverse strand, counting down.
TCTCCTGTGCAATATACTTGTAAATTAAATACCATTCCTGCATAGTAACCAGTCTGCTATACACTTCTCCATTCGTAATAAAAGCATCAGCCTTTTGAATGGCCGAATTGGGGCTAATTTTGGTCCATGGCATATATCCCTTCTTACTTTGTGCATCCCCTGCATAAGTCCCCGTGCCCGAATTATAGGCTCCTGTTCCAGAGGCCTCATACCGCCCAATCCAGAAACCTCCATTCTTATATCCATTTGCCGGAACCCAAACGAATTGGTTACCTTCGTTATTTTTGTCATCCTCTATGTCACTGATGACATACCCCTCTGACATGCTTCCCTCTCTATAATAATATCCTGTTGGGATCGGAGGTAAGATTCCGGTTATAACCATAAAACTTTTCTCTGCTACCACTTTCCCATCTACGACCACTTTTACCTTTGCCTCTCCATCTTCATTCCCCTGATACCCATCCGAACGAATTCTATAGTTCCTAAAGTACTGATAATTGTTATCCTCTTTGGAAGTATAGCCGAGTGATGAAATATAATTAAAGTTAATCGCTTCTTCTAGCACACTTCCTTGTTGCTTTGTAGAAATAACCACTTCATCTAAGACTGCTTGATTAAACTCCACAAATATTTGTTGTTCTCCTACTGTGGCCTCATCCCAGGTAAAATAGATGTCCGTCTCTAGCGGAAGCATCTCGAAGGTTTTAATTGCATTCGCATCGTTCATCACATTTCCTGCCTGATCCTCCGCGTCAGTTATATTGATCTCCACCGTTCCCCCATCATAATTTGGAACGGTATACGTAAACTTGTATTGATTGGTGGCTGTTTTTACCATGTCTGTTTTGGATAAGACGACGTCTCCATCAAAAGAGATCCTTGGTGTGCCATTTTTGAGTGGCTCACTAAAGGTTACAAGAATGGTGATCTCTTCTCCCTTCGTATACCCCAATTCCTCAATCGACTTTGAAAGCTCTATCTTGCTCACGGTTGGTTTTGTTACATCCGTTGACCTCTCGGGCTTATAAAATAATCCATACCGGAAACCGATTAACGGTATTTTTGCGGTAGCAGTGACAGAGCGGGAAGAAGATGCATAGCTTGCATCCTCTAGTTCTATAGCAACAACACCACCCTTCAGTGCCATTCCATCCGCTGAAAAGTCTGTCCTTGTCGAATGGATCCACTCAAACATATTTCCTGCAAGATCATGAATGTGTTTCTTGGACCAAACATCTCCTCTTCCTTCCAGGCCACTGTATCCTGTCACTTGTTCCACGCCTACTCCCAAAATGTTCGCAGGCGCCACACTATTGGTATAATTCCCCCAGGTTGTCCCATCCTGCCACACAGTATACCGTTCACTTCCTCTTACATTGACGTCATTGTACCACTTATTATCCCCATCTTTCCCAGCCATAAGTTCTAATATATCCTGCCAGTTTTTCTCCGTGAGTAATCTACTTGTGAAGAGGTCACTTTCCTTGGCATACTTAAAACTTACCATGGAGGCATCATAATAGCTTACATTCACCGCTACATCCACGCCATGTTTACTTGTGGCTGTCTTCTTATGTCCTTCCCCCTCTGCACTCGCCTCAAACCTTCCCACAAAGAATCCCCCATTTGGGCTGCCCTCGCTTGGCGCCCAAACAAACTCATTTCCTCCTGCTAGTCCACTTGGTTCATCTGTTACCACATATCCTTCTGCCACAGTATTCGATCCCACTCCACTTCGCTCAAATAGTTCTCCCCCCAGACTTGGAGTCATTTGTACGCTTTCCTTATAGAACATCGCTATTCGAAAACCTCTCCAGTCCGCCGATGTGGTCGCGCTTGGACTCGTCCCAGCAAGTGGTGGAAATCCAGCTGCCGATTGCTTAAAATGTCCTCCCCGCGTAAGCACGTAATCTGTGGAACCTGAATACATCTGTTCATTCACATTCCCAACCAGATCATAAATATTCATGAGCTGCCAATAGTCATGAAACCCTGATACTTGTCTCTCCCCTCTTCCCGGAGCCGCTGTACTTGTACCCGGAATGACACTATCTTGATAATTGCCCACCTCTCGTAAAAAAGAGGCATTTTTAAATTTCGTAAGATTCTTCTCTTGCGCAATATATTTAAATATCAAAACCCACTCTTCATCTGTGACCGACCTGCTATATACCTCTGGATTGTTTCCGGGAATGAAGTTGGATGTCTTCTGCCTTGCACTATTGGGCGTGATTCCCACCCATGGCATATATCCCTTCTTACTTTGTGCATCCCCTGCATAGGCACCTGTTGTATCATTATAGGCTCCTGTTCCAGAGGCCTCATATCGTCCAATCCAAAAACCGCCATTCTTATATCCGTTTGCCGGAATCCAAACAAATTGGTTGCCTTTATCCTCTTGATCATTCTCTATATCACTAATGATATAGCCTTCCGACATATTCCCGCCTTTATAATAGTACCCTGTCGGAATAGTTGGTAGCGTCCCGGTTGTCACCAAAAAGCTTTTCTCTGCTGCCTTTACTCCATTTAAAAGAACGCTTACAGTCGCATCACCGTCCTCATTTCCCTGATAACCATCCGAGCAGATCCGGCAGATTCTAAAATACTGATCCTTATTGTCCGTCTTATAAGCGAAGTCCGGAAGGGTGTTGTTGAAATTGACGGCATCCGTCAAGGCGCTTCCTTGTTGTTTGACCGAAATCACGACCTCTTCACTCATGGGTCGATTAAATTCCACATAGATTTGTTGCTCACCCACTGTGGCTTCCTCCCAGGTAAGGTAAATATCAATCTCAAGTGGTGCCACCTTAAATGTTTTAATCTCCTCCGCATCCTCCATCACATTGCCCGCCAAATCCTCTGCACCGGTGATGGTGACCTTTACCTCTCCTTTTACCGTGTTTGGAATCGTATACTCGTATTGATATACCGTATCACTCACTTTGACCATTGTTGTTTTGGCTAACGTTAATACGCCCCCAAAACTGATCTTAGGGGTTCCTCCCTTGATTTTTTCATTAAAGGTAACCGTGATGGTTGCCTTTTCTCCCTCTATAAATTCTTCCTCATTCGGATAGTCCGATATCACAACGGATACAATCTCCGGTGCATTCACGTCTATATACGTATATGTAAATGGTTCTATTGCAAACGTCTTCCCGTCTACTGTTGTCACCGCGCCTGTTATTTCATTGTCCCCCAACAAAAACTCTTCTGTGAAAGGGATTGCCCATTCCACCCTTGGCAGACTCGTCTCAACGGTCGGATGAGGCATCACTTGATCGCTTAGTTCCTCATCGTTGACACGGATGGTTACCTTTTCTCCTCTTTTTAGATTTCCAAGGATCAATACAGGTGTTTGATTCTCTCCTTCGATTTCTGATGTCGTGACCTGTGCGTCATCCACCTTGATGATTTTTACCCCATCCCGAATCTCTCGAGACACAATCGCTCCAGGCTCATACCAGGCTGGGGTTGCCCCGTTTACGGTTCCATCCACAGCCGTAATAACCGCACCATTTAATTTCAGTGCATCTCTTCTATGTTTGATGCTTAAAGCATCATCCCCATCTTGAATCGTATATTCAAAACGGATCGTGTTCCCACTCACCCCTTTACAAGTGGCTTGTCTGTCCTTATTGAGTCCGAGCTCCAGTGTTAGTTTTAATAAGGTATAATTGTCTACCTGTATCGCATCACTAAAAGAGAGGTCAATCTTGACCTTTTCTCCCGGGATATATACAACTCCGGGGTTTGTGATTTGCAGATTCCTCACTCGAACAATCTTATTCTCACTCGCTGTCACATTCATTCTTAAAATATATATAAACAAGACGCCAAACGTCAATATTGCTAAAATTTTTTTCATTCTTTTTTCTCCACCATCTTAGATAAAATTATAATGGTTTTTTTAAAAAAGTAAATATCCATCGCAAAAAATACTTTCGACATTGATCTACTCAATATTGAAAGTATTCTCGTTTTTCTTATTTTAAAACTGAATGCTTCCCTGTAACCAACAAGTCCCCATAAATCTCATTCCCTTAATTGGCATCCCCACAAGTTCCTTTTCATTTACATACACCTCAAGACTCATGCCCATCACATCCACTTCTAGTAGATAGATCTTCTCCTTGGTTTCGATGTTATTGGTTTTCTTTACATCTATTATTTTCCCCAAAATGTGATAAATCGCGTCAATCTTCTGAGACTGTATAAAATATTGTTCCATATCCTCTAGAATCGTTCCTTCTTTTAAAATCCGATCCACAACCTCATCATCCGCCGAACAATACTCACCCGACATCTCCTCGTATTCCTCTTCTTCTGAAGCGATTGGAAGCACAATCTTGCCCGAGTAGGCAAGAGCAGAGATGCTGACCTGATTAAAAGTGGATCGCACTCTTTGATTGTTTTTTAAATAGTCAATTACATTTTGAAGATAGAAAGTAATTTTCATGTTGGTGAGAATATCCGTGATGGTCACGTGATACTCATTCTCCACAACTGGTTTGGCAAGGAGTTCTAACTCTGCCCTCTCTATTCTTACATCCTTCACGTTGATCTTCTTCGCTGTCTCCGCATAAGGCACAATGTTTGTGACCGTCATCTTATCATTTTGTTGCAAACCTCTCACAATAATTCCAATATTTTTGCCATATTGCTTTTTATTTTCAACGTATTTTTTTTCAGTATCCGTGTCATAGTACTCCATCTTGGTGTAGTTATTAATGACATCATTGATCACTGTAAAACGTTTATTCGAATCTTCTAATTTACTGAATCCAACAGTAGCGATGTTAAAAAGCATTCACTCCTCCAAATAAAATATTTTGTTTACCTAGTTTTATTCGTCACAATTTATTTTTTATATATAGCAAAAATGTTTTTTTAATTTTGATTACAGTTTAGCATAACAACTCACAAATACAACCATTTTTGACAAAAAAAAAACATCAAAAAAGCCCGTCAATACTTATGCTTACAGGCTTTTTAATCTCCACTTTGTATTTTAAGACAAGATATGACTATATGGAATACTTTTGTGGAAAATAAATTTTTCTAGTTTTTTAAATAATATGTACTGGGTAAAAGCTCTTTTGCAATGTATTCTTGATATGCATTCCCGTCACTTATCACAACCAACATCTCCGGGTTCATTTCCAGAATGTATTGTCTACAAACACCACATGGGGTAGTCATGATTAAGTCACCATCTTCCGGACCCCCAATCACCATAATTTTTTCAAACTCCGTCTCCCCATTTGAGATAGCACTAATAAAAGCAGATCTCTCTGCACAGCTTGAATTGCTCGGAATATCTCTTGCTTCGATGTTACATCCCTTATATACTTTCCCATTTTTACAAAGCAGAGCTGTCCCAACTTTGTAATGGCAGTATCCAGACCTTGCATAATTTCTCGCCTCTTTGGCGATTTCAAAAAGTGCTTGATTTGTCATTTCCCCTCCTATTTGGCTACAATATTGACGATCTTTCCTTGAACATAAATCTGCTTGACGATCTCCTTTACATCCACCATCCCTTTTAAACTTTCTCTTGCCTTTTCAAGTACACTTTCTTCCGTCTCATCTATAGCGATCACAATCTTCGCCTTCACTTTCCCATTCACCTGAATGGGAATTTCAATCTCTTTTTCAATAAGTTTCGCTGGGTCATAGCTTGGCCATGTGCCCAATGCGAGTAGTCCCTTCCCGTTCATCTCCTGCCACATCTCCTCTGTGATATGAGGTGCGATTGGATTTAAGAGTGTGATAAAAGTAAGAAGATCTTCTCTTGTTATCTTTTTATGATCATAGAACGTATTAATAAGTGTCATCAATTTTGCAATCGCGGTGTTAAACTTTGCATTTTCTAAATCTTCTGACACACCCTTGATGGTTTTATGAATAGGGGCCTCTAACTCTTTTGAGTACCCCTTTCCCTCAGCAACTAGATCAAGTAGCTTAAAGGTTCGCTCCAAAAATCTTTTTGCTCCCCTTATGGTGTCCTCCGACCATACAATGGCATTCTCATAGTCTCCCACGAATAACATCGCAAGCCTGAATGCATCCGCCCCGTAGGTCTCTACCATTTCATTCGGATTCACCACATTGCCTCTTGACTTACTCATTTTTTCTCCATCGGATCCCAGAAGCAAACCATGCGCGGTTCTTTTGGCGTAGGGCTCACGTGTACTGACCACTCCGATATCATATAGGAAGCGATGCCAAAATCTAGAATAAATCAAGTGTCTTGTCACATGCTCCATTCCTCCACTATACCAATCCACATTCATCCAGTAGTCGAGTTTCTTTTTATCTCCCAACTCTTCGTGATTATGTGGATCGATGTATCTTAAGAAATACCATGAAGAGCCTGCCCACTGCGGCATGGTGTCGGTTTCTCGTTTTGCATCCATTCCACACTTTGGGCATTTTACATTGACCCATTCATGGATATCTGCAAGGGGTGACTCTCCGTCCACACCCGGCTTAAAATTTTTCACATCCGGAAGGGTAACGGGCAAGTCCTTTTCTGGTACAGCGACCATTCCACAGACTGGGCAGTGAATAATCGGCACGGGTTCTCCCCAATATCGTTGTCGTGCGAACGCCCAGTCCTTCATCTTATAGTTGATCTTTCGGGTGCCCATCTTTTGTTTTTCAAGATATTGGATCATTTCCTCTTTTGACTTTTTGACATCCATCCCATTTAGAAAATCCGAATGGATCATGATGCCGTCTTCTGTAAATGGAAGCGTCGTCTCTTCCTCTCCAGCCTTTTGAATCACCTGTACAATGGGAATATCAAATTTGGTTGCAAACTCAAAGTCACGTGTATCGTGTGCCGGAACTGCCATAATGGCTCCGGTTCCATAGCCCATCATCACATAGTCCGCTACCCAGATCGGCATCTCTCCTTGGGTCACAGGATTTATTGCTTTGATTCCTTTTATCTCGATTCCTGTTTTCTCTTTGGCCAGTTCCACCCTTTCAAACTCCGTTTTCTTTTTAGCTTGCTCTCTATACTGTTCCACCTCAGTCAGGTTTTGAATTCTGTTTTTAAACTGTTCAATCATGGGATGCTCTGGCGCAATAACCATAAAGGTGGCTCCAAACAGCGTATCAGGCCTGGTGGTAAACACCCGAAGGTTAGTGTCTTCCCCTTCCAGCTTAAAGTTCACCTCCGCCCCAGCACTTTTCCCAATCCAGTTCTCCTGCGACACGCGAACCATTGGAATATAATTTACCTCATCCAGTCCTTCTAATAATTTCTCCGCATAGTCCGTAATCTTTAGCATCCAGACCTCTTTTTCCTTTTGTACCACGTCGCTGTCACATCGGTCGCACTTACCCCCTTGTGACTCTTCATTGGAGAGTACCACTCTACACTCCGGACAAAAGTTTACATAGGTGTGGTCTTTATAAGCAAGACCTTTTTCATACAGCTTTAGAAAGATCCACTGCGTCCATTTATAGTACTCTTCGCCAGAAGTATCAAGCTCCCGAGACCAGTCGAATGAATAGCCAATCGACCTCAGTTGTTCTGTAAAAATCTTGATGTTTTCATCCGTCACCTTTCTGGGATGGATGCCTGTTTTAATCGCATAGTTTTCTGTTGGAAGGCCAAATGCATCCCAACCGATTGGAAAGAGAACATTCCTCCCTTCGAGCCTCTTTTTTCTTGAAATAACTTCAAGCGGAGTGTATGCTCTGATGTGTCCGATATGAAGCCCGGACCCGGAGGGGTAAGGGAACTCAATCAAACCATAAAATTTTTCCTTTTTTGAAAAATCTTCCGCGTGAAAAACATTTTGTCTTTCCCATTCTTTCTGCCACTTTTTTTCTGCCTGTCTAAAATCATACTCTTTCATTTTTCACCTCAAATTTTGGATTTAAAAAGTCGCCCATGCATTGCTGCATAAAGGACGACTTATCGTGTTACCACCTTACTTTAAACTCATTCTTTTAACGCTACTCGCGTGTATTGCTACAAAGCTCCAAAACAAGTTCGGTATATTCCCTATTGCTTTTCACCAAACAGCAACTCTCTTAAAGTTTATTCTACTTACTACTTTTTTTCATTACTCATTATGTGCCTATTGTATACTATATTTTCTCTAAGATCAAGCCTATTTTTTATAAAACTTGATTTCAATGTTGTTGATGTAAAAAGAGCTCACACCTTTATAGGTGGAATCCACCCCGATTAGATAACTTAAACGGGCGCCCTCATCTGTTTTCAAAGTGGTTTGATACTTTTGTTTCTTGATTTCATGCTTGCCTGGATCTTTCGCCTCAATCGTTCCTAGCAGTTTTAGGTCAGAACCTCCTTCTCTCCCATTCCCTTTATCAAGGTTAAAAACCTTGATGTCGGCTTCATAATCTTCCACCACCTGTCCATTCACAATCCCGGCTTTTAGATAGACATTTTTTCCTGCCTCACCCATGTTTGTGATGAGATCAAATGTCATCACCACGTCATACTCTGTATTGGCTTCTAGACCATCCGAGGTCGTGATATGGCTGGAGAGATACTGAAACGCATTCTCTGTAATGTTATCCATGGATAGAAAGACCGCCATATGAGATTCTTTATAAATGTCCGGTGTGTTCTCATATCGAAAGGTGAGTGCATAGTCACTGGCTAGAGAACCCTTCGGAACGCCAATCAATCCAGAACTCATTGGACCCGGTCCCTCATCAAAGTTGTTGGTATAGACAAACGTTTCCTTTTTTCCGCAACCTGTCAATACGATACAAAGTAAAAGAAAGAGAATGAAAAATCTAAATTTCATGAAATCCTCCAATATTATTAAATGCATTATAATCTATGATTTCCAGTTTTCAAGTCTTTATTTTAAAAATAACATTATTTATACGTAAGCGCCACGCGGAAACCCGAAATGGTATATGAACTCTTCCCTCCCAGGGAGGTTGCTCTATACGAAGCCGGATAAATCCCGGATGATAAACTCGTAAAATTCCCTCCCCTTGCATATACCGTCAAGCCATACCCTATTTCATGGGTCCACTCAGCCAAGTTTCCTGCAAAGTCGTAGATATTTTTTATCTTCCGAGCCTCATTTGACCCTGTATTCGCCCGTGCAGCAGAATAGTTCCCCCAGGACGTACTGTCCTGCCATACCGTATATGATAAACTTCCCGTTCCAGAGGCAGGCCACTTTGTACTATTAAATGCACTTCCGTCACTCGGGTCTCCCACCCAGCCCTCTGCCAAGTAGACTAATACATCCTGCCACATCTTTCCGGTTAATAAGGATCCTTTTAGCTTTGCATTTCCAGATAGCTGCCTTGCATAACCGATTGACCCCCTTTGAGTGATATAATAATTAGACGTACTCGGAGTTTGATTCTGTTTCGTAATGGCCCCTTCCCCAGAAACGATTCCCTCATATCGGCCGATAAAGAATCCTCCTCCTTTATATGTCTCATTGGGTATCCACACAAACTCATTACCACCTGCACCACCTGCTGCATTATCCGTTACCACATAACCGTGTTCCAGATCATTGTCTGTTATGCTCCTTGCGTGCAGTCCGGTGCCTGACAAGTCTGGTAAGTTTGAACTCTGCATTTCTTCCTTATAAAATAGAGCAATTCGAAATCCCACCGTGTCTGATCTACTAACAGAAGAGTTACTAGCAGCGGCTGGTAAGTTAAGCGTCATGATTGCAGTGGAGCCAGTATAAAATGTATTACTTTTATAGCCCGCATACGTTAATTCGGATACATTTCCACCAATGTTGTATAAATTTTTGGCTTTCCAGTGCTCATTGTTCCCAGTAGCAGTAACTACTCCCCCCGTTTTACTTGTGTTCGCCCATGTATTACTATCCTCGTAGACTTTGTATTCTCCCTTCTCTTCTGATATGAACCTACAAATTCTTTTCCACTCATAATCCGTCATCAGCCGGCTGTATACCTCCGGATCATCCGTTTTAAATTCTGCCACTTTTTTTCTGGCGTCTGCAGTAACTAGCCAAACCCATGGCATAAACCCTTGCTTGCTTTGCGCCTCTCCTGTATACCTTGGATTACCTGAGGTGCTGTAAGTCCCCGTCCCGGATGCTTCATATCTGCCTGCCCAAAAGCCACCGTTTTTATATTCCGTCGCCGGAACCCAAACGAACTCATTTCCTCCTCCCTCTCCATCTTGTTGATCTGTAATCACATACCCATTGACAATCGTATTGTTAGGTATATTCCTCTCAACATACCCACTTGGTAAAGGTGGTAGTGTATTTGTATTGATTGTAAAGGTTGAGCGTAGAACCTCTATTCCGCCTCCCGTTCCTGCCACCGCAACCACTGTACAAATCCCATCCTCATATCCCCCATAACCATGGGTCTTCACCTTATAGTTAAGCATATAATTGCTGGAATCCACAGCATACGCAAAATCTGGCAATGGTGAGTCATTAAAGTTAACCACCTCAGTCATCCCTGTTCCTTGTTGGGTAATATACACCACCGGTTTATTAGGGGCTGTCTTTGAAGTTGCAAATCGAAGCAAAATGTTTTGGTCCCCAAATGTCATCTCATCATACTGATAAAATATACCAGAAGCGGACTCTGCAGTGGATGTGATTGTAAAAGAGTTTGCAGTATAATCATTTATAATATTGCCAAGTAGATCTTTTGCACTTGCAACCTTTACGCTTACAACCCCTGATACAATCTCTTTTGTTGGAATCGTGTATACATAAATATATTTCTTGGCATCTTGCTTCGTCAAGTTTGCTTTCAAGGATGCTGCGCCACTAAACTCAATTCTTGGCGTACCCTCCTCTATCTCTTTATTGAAATTCACTGTGATTGTTACTTTTGTGCCCGCAGTATAGGTTCCTGTAGGGCTATACACAACACTTGTAACCGATGGTAATGTCTTGTCAAAGGTCACAGTTTTTCCATTGGTCGTTGCGCTTTTATTTACTGTCGTCGCCCCATCCGTCGCCTCTATTGTAAATGGTATTACGCCATCCGTGTCACCGCTTTCCATCACGATTCTGGCAGTATAAGTCAGCCCCTCTTTATCAAATGAAATAGGAGTTTCATTCATTGTTACATAAGGTGTCCCCCCTATTTCTTTATTCAACCTGAAGCTTAGCGTCACCGTATCTCCCGGTTTTGCATAAGCAGGATTTTTATTACTGGATGCGATGTAAATAGCTTCTATGCTTAGGGGTTCAGCTGCCATCACTTCTTCTTTAAAGAGAAGCACCGGCCTAAAACCATACGTCTCCTCTTTAGAGACGGCGGCTTTACTGCCTCTATACGCCGGTGTCCTGTATGAAGTATCCTTATTATCGTCCCTCATCCAAACATTGACTCCGGTTTCTCTTTTTTGCCAGTCATGTGTCCATTCCGCTAAGTTGCCAAAAAAGTCATAAATATTCTTCACATCATAGCCCGTGTCTCCTGTGTCTCCTATGTTAGCTGTCCCATAAACGACACTATATCTTCCTAGGGTTACACTATTTGCCCACACTTTGTTTCCCATCGTTCCAGATGTGAGTACGTCATCGGGATACCCATTCAATATATATTTCAGTACGCTTTGCCATTCAGCATCACTTGGTATTCTACTATAGACATCCCCCTTCCCCCGCGCAAGTCGATTGGCATAAATCATCGCTTCGTAATAATTCATGCCAGATGTCGGAGCACCTGCCTTACTGACTGCCTTTGTTCCTTTTCGGGTACCACTCAAACCGGCTTCATATCTTGCAATATAAAAGCCACCTTTCTCATACGCCGAATTGGGAATCCATATAAACTCATCTCCAGTCATATCGTCCTTTATCACATATCCGGTATTGATATCCCCCTCGATATGTGTGTAACCATTCGGCACCGGAATGCTAGAAGTGTTCTGCTTATAAAATAATGCTATACGAAACCCTGTCTGATAAGTACTCCCTGTGCTCCTTGAAGCAACATAAAGTGAGGTGGACCTCGAAGAACCCCCTCTTCCCCAAGGAGATGAATTCAGCCCTGCATAGTTATACTCTCCGGCATTTCCAGCCAGGTCATATATGTTTTTGGCTTTCCATTGCTCATTACTTCCGGATACAACAGCCGAATTAACCCCCTGAGAACTGTTATTACTCCAACTCCTACTATCTGTATAGATCAGGTTGTCCCCTTTTTCTTCCGATAAAAATTTACAAATGAGATCCCATTCCATATCGGTCACAGGTCTGCCTTCTACTTCACCGCTAGTCTCCGTTGCATAAAGGCTTATCGCAGCCATATTCACTCCGACCCCTGTCCATGCCCAAGTTTCTCTCTTACTTTGTGCCTTGCCAGTATAGCTTCCTACTTCTCCTTCTCCCGATGCCTCAAAACGTCCAATCCAAAAGCCTCCATTATCATATCCATTGGCCGGAATAAAGACAAATTCATTGCCTCCATCTCCTCCTGTTGGATTATCTGTAATCACATATCCTTCTCTTACCGTGTTGGTTCCTACCTCGATCTTCTTATAAAATCCGTCTGGTATCTTTGGGAGCTTCACTGTCACTACATTAAAGTTAGAGATTGCCATCGTGGTGCTTCCAATTGTAGCAGTTACTGTGGCTACTCCGTCTTTATAAGTTCCATTGTTGTCATTCATCACATTGAAGATACAAGTATAGGTACTATCATCTCCTGGCATGGTTGTCCTATAACTCCTATTATCTCCAGTCCCCATCCTTACTGCTTCATCGGAAAAATCATATGTCTTTCCAAGGTTTGTTCCTGCCTGCTTAAAGCTGACCTTGGGTTCAACCGTTGGAGGACCAGAAAATTGCACAACCGCAATCTGCTCTCCATAGGTCATTTCTTCATACCCCAAAAAGATGCTCGCCGTGAGTAATGTATCAAAAGTGGTGGTGGTATTTGTCATTATATTCCCAGCAACATCTTGCCCTCCACTAATTGTAATTGTTGCTGTTCCTGTGCTTCCTCCCACTACTGTATAATCATAATAATACACTGTGTCTGATGTTCTTATCATATC
>JAVBPT010000034.1:0-5909 GCA_031549455.1 Eubacteriales bacterium | reverse complement strand
TGAGATCCATCATATTCTTCAAGCTCCTTGTCACGAATACTATTTAAAATATTATTGGCTGCGATTCTAGCTTGGACAATACTAGTATTTACATGCTTGGTTGACATATGATTTTCTTCGCGTGTGCTCGGAAGCACGATATTTCCGATGGCGTAGACATCTCGGATATTTGTTCTTAAATATTTATCCGTCATAATGTGTGAAAGTTCATCCATCCTAATTTTTGAGTTTTTAAGATAGGCGGTGTTCGGTTTGGTTCCATTTGCAAACAGAACAAAGTCGGTATAGATTTCTCCTCCATTTTTTAAGAGTACTCTCTCTTTTTGAATTTCCCCAATTTCATTGTTCAAAATCACCTTCACTCCATTTGATGAGATATGGTTTAAAACGATCTTAGCAATATCTTCATCATAGTCTGCGAGAATCTGCTTTTCAGGTTCTATGATGGTAGTATCAATATGATAATAAGACATGGTCTCTGCTAGTTCAAGCCCAAGATGAGATGCGCCAACAATGACGCAGGATTTTGGTGCCTCTGTTTGAATATATTGTTTTAAATTAAGTGCATCTTCCATAGACTCCAGCTTAAAGACGGTGCTATCTTTTGCAATATTGATTCTTACCACATCCACCTTACTTCCCATTGCAAGCACGAGATAGTCATAATTTACTTCAAACTCTTTATTGTTTAATAAATCTTTCACCACTACTTTTTTATATTGGTCCTGAATGCTAATTACCTCGCACTCCGCCCTTACCTGAATGTTGTATTTTTCCAATAAATCTTGCATCGATTCAATTACCAAATCATTTTTGTCCCTTATAATATCGCTCACAAAGCTCGGAAATCCAATTTTGGAATAGATCGCATCTTTTCCTTTACGAATGAGCGTGATCTCTAGATCTTCAGAGAGCCTTCTCAGTCTATTTGCGCACGTAATTGCAGAGATATTCCCTCCCACAATAACTATTTTTTCGTTCATATCAGCCTTCCTATTTTTTATTATATTATTTCATAAAAACACAAAAAAAATACAGAAGTTCTGTATTAATCTAATAATTGAAATGGAAAGATGTTTTGTTTCATCTCTTCCAAAAATTGATTCAAAATCTGGGTTGCCAAATTTTTTTCAGAAAGCGAGATGATCTTTTTTTGAAAAGCATCCTCCAGCTCATCCTCATCCAATATTTCATAGTGCACTAAATCAGGCTGCACAATCACATCAAGCAAGAGATCAATGCTCTTATAATATCTTTTCGTTTGATCTATCTCATACTGAACAATATCACAATAAAAGTGTTTGAATTGGTTGTTTGAATCAAAGATTTTACTCACCTTAACTCCTTTAGTTAAAAACCAGTAAGAGATCCCGCCACTCATATCTGTCCGAGGATGAATTGGAAGCCATTTGGTCACAAGGAGTTCATCGCTCTCATAAAGTAGCTCGTCATTTGAGATATCTTTTTCCTCATTCGGTATGTATCGTTTACGAATTAAAGTATATTCACCCATTTTCTTTTTCGCCCTCCAATAATTTCTTTATCACTTCGCTTGCCAGAAGCAGCCCACAGATTGCCGGCATATAAGAGATGGTGCCAAGCACCCTTCTTTCCGTACCCTCTTCCTGTTCCATTTCTTTAGGCATTTCCGTAGAGTAAATTACCCTCAAAGCTTCCACGCCTTTTTTTCTCAATTCTTTTCGCATTACTTTCGCGACTGGACAAATACTTGTTTGATAGATATCATCGACTTTAAAAGAAAATGGATCCATTTTGTTGGCTGTTCCCATCGATGAAACAATTGGGATTCCATATTCATTTGCTTTTATAACCAGTTCGATTTTGGCACTGATGTTGTCAATTGCATCCACAATGATATCCGCATCTCTAAAAAAGGAGCTCTCCATTCCGGGTAGATAAAAGGTCTGATACATTTTAATTACACACTCTGGACGAATCGAACGGATGCGCTTAGCCATCACTTCTACCTTGGAGAGACCAATGGTCTCCCTTGTTGCGTGAATTTGCCTATTTAGATTGGTTTCTTCGACCAGGTCTTTATCCACTAGAATAAATTCCCCAACTCCTGCACGCGCAAGGGCCTCCGCGGTAAAACTACCAACTCCTCCAACACCGAAGATGGCTACCTTAGCGCTTTCTAACCTTCTAGTCCCTTCCTCTCCTATTAACAATTTGGTGCGATCATTATACATAACGAATCCCCTTCAGAATCGAAAATATTGTCCATTTTTAATTATTTATGTTCTTAATGCCTACCTCTGGAATCATCACATCCTTTGGTGTTTCAACGATAAACCTGATAAGTCTTGCAACTTCTAGTGTATCAAGCCCCTTTGACATATTTTTCTCTATGTTCATTTTTTTAAACATATCCGTTTTCATCATGCCTGGCATCAGGTCTGTTACACGGATACCATATTTAGCAAGTTCCGGTTGCAGGGACTTGCTAAAGCCAGTTACTCCCCATTTACTAGCATTATAAACCGTTCTTTCTTCTTTATAGTTTATACCCGCTTGTGAATTTACATTTATAATCAATCCTTCGTTGTTCTCTTTCATTGCAGGAATAACTGCTTTAGAAACATTAATGACGCCCAATAAGTTCACTTTTATCACTTCTTCTATTCTATCAGGATCATTCTGATCCAATTCTTCCTGAATCCATAATCCCGCATTGTTTATTAAAACATCTATTTTGTTGTAAGTACTTAAAATGTCATTTACAACCTCATCCACTTCGTAGTAGTTAGAAACATCACAAACAAAGTAGTCGCAATTATTTGCCTTTGCGACCTCCTTTAATTTTTCTTCATTCGTTGCTATTATTATTACTTTGTTATCCTTTGCCAAATTTTCGGTTAAAGTTCTCCCTAACCCATCACTACCACCGGTTATTACAATTATCCTACTCATTATTTTCCTCCTGTGACCAGTTCTATATTTCTCTAATATTATAAATCAGCCTCATCGATAAGCAGAATAATATCGATTGCAAGTTCTTCATAGGGATGATTTTCCCTTATTTTTCCTATCGCCTTTTTGGCCATACTAAGATCGCAAGAAATCTCTATTTTCTCTTCGTTCACAATTTCCAATCTGTTTTTTTGGCCAATGGCTGGGTTGGCTTTTTCAGATGCCCTAAATCGACCAACACATCTTGTGGAAGTGCTGCAATATGAATAGTTTCCGATTATGCCACACCCAGATTACCTAGTGCCATTTGAATTGCTTCTACATTTTCACTAGGTGCAGTAACAACAATCTTTACTCTCTTTAGATCCATATTCATTTTACTCCCCTTCATATTTTATTAAACCTGCATTGTTATAGACCTCACGATAACAGAATTTTTTCAATCTCTTTCCAGCTGCTTACTCGCCTAACTCCTTTTTCCTTTAAGAATACATCTGTGTACTCTCGATTATGGTAAGCGCTATACAACAATTTTATTTCCCCATCCCCTTCTAGATTTTCCAACTTATCATCAATTCGGATATTGGCTTTTACCAAAGATTTATTTGCGATATAAATGTGTTGTTCCTCTTTTATAAACGGAAGCTCCTTTAGTAAAAACTCATTTTTATACATAAGAAGTTCCCCTATCCTTTTTACTCCACACGAAAGGAGCGCCATTGTGCAGATGTAGAGTTCATATTTTTGATTAAGTCGTTCTAATACTTCTTTTGCATCTTCCATCAACTCTGTGTGGCTGTAAAAGTTAACATCCATTACATAGTTCATGAATTTTACACGATCTTCTGGCGCCTCTAGAATATCTTCAACATGGTATGTGCATATATCCTCTTCTGCATAATTTGTCTGAAACAATCTATTAAGAAGCTTTAGAAAACATCCTTTTGTAATAACATCATCTAGGTCACACATCAATATTGGTTTCATAATAATCCTTTGTTTTCCCTAGTATATATTATATTTTTTAATAAATCTATCCTTTTAACAAAAAAATACATCTCTCCAATGCGTCTTCCTTTATAAATTTTGTACATATTCTTCCAGAGAAATGCCCATTTCCTTGATCTGTTTTGCAGCCTCTTTTCCCACATATCGATAGTGCCAAGGCTCAAAATTGATTCCTGTGATTTCTTTTTTGTCTTCAGGATAACGCAGGATAAAACCATAGCGATAACAGTTTTCAATCAACCAGTTTTGTTCTGCAGTGTCAAGCTGAGAATTATCCAATTTGACATTATAAATTGAAACGATATCTACGGCAAGACCCGCTTGGTGCTCACTCGTTCCTGGAGGAGCCACCCACTTACTGGCAAGATGGATCGCCTCCTCAGTTGAAAAACCCTGGTTTTGATATTGCCTGATTTCATTCTTATATAAATTGGTTTGTTTCTCATTTGTTCGATAGGACGAACAGATCATAGGAGAAAGGCCTTCTCTTCTTGCATCATCCATCATGTTCTGCAAATCTTCATAAATTCTAATATCCACCGCATGCCCATTATTAAGTTGCTTAAGTTCTACTGTATATCCTCCTGGAAGAGGATGGTCCTTATTAATTAAGATCAGATTCCATTCACCCTTGTTTATGGTCTCTTCTAGATCTTCCTTGGCCACTTCAACCGGAAGATTATGATGAACTGTGATCGCATTTGCCGGTTTAGCCAGCTGCATTATTAACAGGATAATAATTGAAAGCATCAATACAGACTGTATCAGTTCTATTAAAATCATTTTTGGGACTTTACGCATCATCATGGACCTCCTTTTGGCAGACAATCTTTATATTATAATACGGAGGTCCAATTTTTTCAATGAAAAGGATGAAATTGTTAGAAAATTGTAATCTATTTTTGCACATAAAAAAACTGCACCGCATGCAGTTTTTCTACGTTCCCACTATTTTCTTTTGTTTACGCCATCTTTAAGAGCTTTTCCTGCTTTGAATCTTGGTACAATCGTAGCAGGGATTGTGATTTTTTGTCTAGTTTTTGGATTCACTCCAGTTCTAGCTTTTCTCTTTGAAGTTTCAAAAGTTCCAAATCCAACTAATTGAATTTTTCCGCCTTTTGATAATTCTTTTTGAACGATTTCTTGGAATGCTCTTAGTGATTCTTCACTAGCTCTTTTTGTAGTACCTGTCTTTTCAGCTAATGCTGAAACAAGTTCCATTTTGTTCATGGGTATCCTCCTCTAAAAAATAATAAAACTATAGATTGTTAAAAATCAGCAATAAATTGCTTGATTAACTATATTTATACCTTGTACAATTCCATTTGTCAATATGTTTTTCGCATTTTATCAGATTTTTTTTAGAGAATACCTAGATTTTTCTACTGTTCCATTTGTCTTCCCAAGAATCCGGCAGCAGATTGAGCGAGTTTTTCTTCGACCTCTCCAATCTTTGATTTTGCATCATTGGATAGGAAGATGACTGCGCCAATGGCATCGCCCTCACTGATAATTGGTGTGATGAGTTGTGATGAATACTTATCATCCACTCCGTTTTGTAGTAATGGCACATAATGAGAATCGCTTTTAGTCGCCATGACGGTCGTTCTCTCATCAATTGCTTTTTCTAAATCTCTACTGATTTCTTTCTTTAAAAAATCTTTTTTGGACCCGCCAGAAATCGCAATTACTTGATCTTTATCCACGATACAAGCGGTAAGACCAGATGTTTGTGCTAGTGATTCCGCATATTCTTTTACGAAGTTTCCCATTTCTCCGATCGGTGAATACTTTTTAAATATGATTTCTCCGTCCTTTTGAATAAATATTTCAAGAGGATCCCCTTCTCTTATTTTTAACGTTCTTCTAATTTCTTTTGGAATGACGATTCTTCCCAAATCGTCTATTCTTCTAACAATGCCAGTTGCTTTCATCTATCCCCCCTGTAATTTATATATAAATCCAAA
>JAVBPT010000009.1:0-10609 GCA_031549455.1 Eubacteriales bacterium | reverse complement strand
GGCCTCCATTTGCCCAGATAAGATTTTTAGAAATGTACTTTTTCCAGAACCATTAGCCCCAATTAGTCCATAACAATTCCCTTGTGTAAACTTGATGGTCACTTCTTCAAAAAGTACTTTCTTTCCATATCTTAATGTAATACCATTTGTTGCAATCATATTATTTTCCTTTCCCGCTATTTTGTTCGTATCATTTACTTTGCATCCATCTTATCTTGCTTTTTAAGATTTGTCAATAATATATAGTATTTTGACCATTCTTTTTACTAATTTTCTTCAAATCCAAACCCTAATAAAGTGAGTGAGGCTGCATCTAGTAACAGCATAGTCGTATCTGATGTCTCATCCTTTCCATCAAAACGAACAAGCCATATTTCCTTGTTTATTATGCTTTGCTTATCCAAATCCAGATTCAGATAATCATACTTTTCATCTCCCACTTTAAGATTTGTTAAAGTAGCACTGTATTGATCCATCTTCTCCCTTTTTTCATCATCCAGATATGAAAAAGCCCTTTCGATGCAAGTGCTATGGATACTTCGTTCTAGCAACATTTCTCCATCTTCTCTGCAGAGTTCTCCAAAGGATCCGAATCCAAGGTGCAAATCATATTTACCATCCACTCTATAAAGGGCAATATATCGTCCGCTTCCAAGGTCTGCCGTCTGTCCGAGTTGGGTTAGCATTTTTTGATAACTCATTCCCTCTTCTATAGACCTTAGTTCATCTGATGTAATGTCCTTAACCGGAAAATCTGGATGAATTAAAATCGATATGTCCTCTCCGCCATTCACATCCCATATTTGCTTTTCTTCGTTTTTCCCCTTTAAATAGATTTTATGAACACCCATTGTGTCCATTTTTTCATTGATGTGAAATACACCCGAACGGTTCACCACACCAAATAGGGAATTGTATTTTAAACCAATATAAACCGATTCCCCTTCCCTTTTACAAATGTACCCCACATATGCCAATGCACTTGTCATTATATCCCCATCTATCATAATCTGATCCTCCATGACATCTACCTTGCTTATATAGATCTGATCCGGGAGCACACATATATTAAACCCCAACACTCTCCAACCAAAACGGGCGAGTATAAAGATAAATATAACAATGCAGAATAAAGCGAAGACCCAACCCATTCTTTTTTTCATAAACACACCTCACTTTCTAATTTTTTTATTGAAACTTAAGCTCATAGTCAAATTGGAGTTTTCTGTAGTAATCTTTCTCTACAAAATCTGTCGGGCAAACCTTCTCATTTTGAGAATCAAAGTAGGCAAGCTCCGAAATCACAAGCATTTTATAAACGAACTGAGAACAAAACATAATATTGGGTCTATGTGAATATTTAAACAACAGGCCCAAAACATTGTATGCACTTCCCACTCTATTGATTTCTTCTATCTTATCGAGAATCATTTTCTTCTGATCCTTTCGGCACGGTAATCGATACACAATGATAGATGCATCACTCTTCTTTTTGAAAAACTCAATCATTTCATGATTCAAGCCAGGAGGATATACCTTCTCACCCCCATTATAACTAATAATGGTTTTCAAGTCACGGTCAAATGAAAGGGAGGCGTGGTTGTACTGCCTTTGTGTAAACACGGAGAGCATCTCACTAGCAGCACTACCCGTATTCGAAATTATAATATAAACATACGGATCATCCAAACTTTTTTGGGCCTCTTCAAAATATGCTTTGGTTAAACTTTCATTATTGATGTACCTAAAGGAATCATGTCTTGGCAAATCCTGCACCACTTCAAGCACATTGTTCACCGAAATACATTTTGTCGTTTTACTAATCTTGTTCACAATTTCAAGAACATCTCTTGTTTTCTCCATCAACTCCGAAAAACTAACTACCCCCATTTCTTGAAGAGATGGTAAATATAGGTTGACATCCCTTCCTGTGTAGATAAACCGATTTACCATAAGTGGTAAAAGCATAACAATTACACCAAATAGTTTGCGTATTAAAGTGCCCTCACTTGGAAACACAACTTGCACGTTAAATACCATCTGCAAAATTACTGTGATAACAAAAGCAGAAATAATGCATAACTTCAACTTTTCGCTAATCGGCGTTAAAATTGTTCTAACTGTAACTGAAATGAATATTGCAATACAACTAAGATTAAACAAAATAAGATTGCCATATATAATCAATCCAAATATCAAAACTGTAAACAGTGCATTTGTGATCGCTAAATATTTTGTAAGATTCATAACGATATTCCACCCACTTGCTCACCAACTTATTTTATTCTAACCTAACAAATATGAATTGTCAAAATTTCTTCTATTCTTTGATGTACTTTAGACAAATTTTACGAATATAGTATAGTACGATTCTAATGGAGGTATTTCATGGAAAATTGGCATTTCGGTTTTAGGAGTCCAAATATTATCGTCGGCTATTTGTTTGAATGGCAAAACAACGCTGATTTAGCAAGCATTCCAAACGGATACAATGTGGTTGCTCTTGTTTTTTCCCCAGACAATTCGGGAGCTCCCAACCTCAGACCTTTATATGTATCAGATGACGCTGTTACCTCTGCGGTTGAAACATTAAAAAGTGAAGGACGAAGCGTTTTGGTTACACTTGGCGGCGCAAATACATATGTGGCATTAACTGAGGATGACAAAGAGACTTTTCAAGAAGATGTCATGAACGCTATTGATCATTATGGATTCGATGGAATTAATATCGATCTTGAGGGCTCATCCATTACAGCTGCTGACAATCAAACGGTGATACCAGAAGCGCTCAGGGAGTTAAAAGAATATTACCGTTTAAACGGAAAGGACTTTATTATAACTTTATCTCCGGAATTCCCGGCCTTAAGGGGGCCCAATGCGCTTTATGCTCCTTATATTGAGGGATTAGATGAAAGCTATGATTTTGTCTTTCCTCAATATTATAATCAAGGGAGCGATGGCATATGGTATGGCAATACCTATCTTGCCCAGGACGATAATGAAAACAAAGCTCCATTCTTATACACTTTAACCAACGCCATTATCAACGGAACACAAGACTATGTTCCAATACCCGCAGATAAATTAGCAATTGGTCTGCCCTCTTCTCCAGATGCAGCATTTAACGGTTATGTAGAAAATCCTATGGATGTTGCCTATGCGTTAGATCAACTAGCATTGGATGGTACACCCATCCGCGGACTGATGACCTGGTCAATCAATCAGGATGCGGATAATGGATACCAGTTCATTAGAGATTATGCACCCATTGTCTATTCTAGTTAGAAACAGAACACAGGATTCCTGTGTTCTGTTTCTACTCCATCGTATAATCATAGGTATCGGGATCAAACCAAGCAATACTTACACTCCATCTTTCCGTTTCATCCGGCTGATTTAGCAAAACAAAATTTTGATCCAACAACTCATCTCCCAAAAAAATGCTTACATTTTCAGGTTTTTCGCAATAGAAAGTGACTCCCCTTATCTCCCCTAAATTCGCCTCCCGCATCCCAAAAACCGGATCATTTATGGATAAAATTCGTATCCCTAGAACCCCATCTTGTTCAACCATTTGATATTGCATATATCTCTCTGATACTGCATAATTTAAAAGCCTTGATGTCCGTGCAACCAAAATCGTTTTTGTCTCGTGGAACCTTTTTGCTAACATTCTAAGGGCCTGTACATCCGCTTCCCCCAATTGATTCCATTCAAATGGCAGACAAAGATGTTGTGCAAGAATAGAATACTGCCCTCTCTTTTCTAATTGATCTAACTGTTCCTCACTAATTTGATCTCCTATACGATCTGGGTTCCATAGCCAGTCAATCTGACCACGGAGCATATTACTTGTGTAACGCGAGAAAGCCCAAACCTTTTTTCCATCTCTTAAGATCTTTTCCTCCAGCGGGAAGTCCCGACCAAATTGATCACTATGCCGTGAATGCCAGATATATTTTATAGAGTGGTTTAATGTGATATCTGTATGGTAATAAGGAGACTTTGGATTATCACCCATTTGATAGCTGGATGCATTCTTTGGATTGTAGGCACCGAAATTTTGAACGTTTGTATTCGTTCCATGATCAATCCACACAATTGGTGCGATGCCTTCCCGTTCCAATAAATTCCAAGCAGACAAAGCCAGGTTCCTTGAAAATAATGTTTCACCTCTCCTTGAAAAGTCCCCAAATGTATGAATACTGTCAATCCAACCGCACTGGTAATACTTTTTTATGATATCTCCATCTTTTATCCTATCCGGATCGGTTCCCTCGCAGTATGTCATAAAGTTTCCATTGATATAAAGATCTGTTGCATTATATACAAAAAATGAATCTGAAATATCCAGGCCAAGACCCGTTCCATATTCTGTTTCGGAAGTGGTATTTAAAAAACGATGCATTTTTTCAAAATATTCCTGAGTAATGCAATCCGAATCAGAGCAAATTGCAAGCATCGCTTTATAAGGATATGGAAACTTTCTAAGCGTTCCTGTTTCTGATGTAAGGATTTCAGTCTCCATAAGTTGCTCTAATAAGATCGTTGTATTATAGCGTTCCTTCTCGTTAAAATTCTCCTTTAAATTTATGTCATCTCTTTTTTCGTTTTTATTTGTAAGCATAAAAGAAAGTGCAAAAATAATACACATTAAGCTAAAAACAGTTCTTTTTTTTATCATATCCCCCATTGCCTAAACTTTCGTCATACTTATTTTAGACCTTTTGAGCAATAAATATGCCATAGCACATTTTTCTAGACTATATTCTCCAATTTTTCAATTAGTCGCTCCCGTTCCATACTTGCATTTGTAACAAAACGAATATAGTCCAGCCCACATTTTCTGTCCAATCTCTTCCTTTAACCAGAATCAGCCTATCATCCATCTCTGTTTTATCCTTCCATCATATTTTCCCATGAATGATGCCTCCACATTTCTTTAACGGCACAAATTTATACATAACTTATGATTTCTTCAAACATATCGTATCCGCTCTCAGCATTGATATGTCCACTTTGGGGCAATATGACCTGCTGTGTCGCAACTTTGTCCGCAAAGTCTTTTTCAACTTCATATTCTACATACGGATCATTGTCCGAATAAAAGCAGATAATTTCATCTGCATACTTCTTTGCACTTTCAGGATCATCTACAAACATTGAACTATTGACTGCATCATACTCCTCATTCACAGAATAGTGGTTGAATCCACATACCGATATTATTTTCTTGATTTTTATTTTATGCTCGATTAAAAATTTGCAGATGAATATTGGTGCGATGCTATGTCCAATCATGACGGTGTCCTTATTAATCAACCCCAAATCCAAATAGTATTTTAACAGTTTACTCCAGTTTTCATAATTCTGAAATCCAATTCCAATTGGAAAGTCTGGTGCATAGACTTGCTTATTTTCATTTTTTATAAAGTCATATAGCCAGCCAAACCAATTTGAATGCGGACTAGAAAACGACCCATGTATGATAAAATAATTATTCATCTGCTCCTCCGTCTTTTAATGATTTCAAATTTCTTCTTTATCCAATATATTCATTAAAATACAAATCACTATCTTGTGCTAAAATAATATTGGCAATAAATTCCGCCGCATTTGCACGATCTACAATTGTTTTCGGGCAAATCATATCTTTTGTAAAAACCCCTATTTCTGTAAAATAAGCAATGGCTTGCCTTGCGTATTCTGCAATCTGATTTTCATCTTTATACCCTCCAAGTACACTTTCATCTATCTCTTTATCTAGACCCTTCATTTGGTTTAGTGCCCTATATGTCATTACATAAAGATCCTGATTGGTTATATTCTCATTAGGAGCAAAGTGAATACCATCCACTCCGCTAATTAACTTTTGAGCTTTTGCCGTCGCTATTTCATTGTAATAATAGGTTCCCAACTTAACATCGTCGAAGTTCGAAAGTCCCTCCTCAACCCCTAGATCAAACATCCTAGTGAGCATCAGAACAAAATCTCCCCGTCTAATATTTGCATAAGGATAAAATTTGCCATCGTCATATCCTTTTATAATCCCAGCACTTGTTACATACTCAATACTCTTTCTTTGTGGAACCGTAATAATGTCTGGGAAAACATCACTAGGTGTCTCTATCCTTACATGATTGATCTGTTTTATCAAACTTGCAAGGGAGGGATTCCGCATAAAAGAATTGTATGTGTACATTGAGTAACCCGAAACACCGCTGCTCTCCCTATTTAAAGAGACTTGGCGCCTTATTTCCTCTCCATTATACCATTCGCTTGAAGGTGCCGCATCTACTGCTTTATATGCCCCTTGTCCTATATAAAGTTTTACATTTGTACCGGAAACAACATCGCTCCACCAAGAAAGTATTTTTTTGTAGTCCGCAATTTCATATCCAATGCTCCAATAAATTTGTGGCATGATATAATCCAGATACCCTTCTTTCACCCAGAGCCTTGTATCTGCAAACATTTTGTAATACGTCTCGCTCCCCCTTGTATCGCTCCCCAACGGATGATTTGATTGATTTGCCCAAATGCCAAATGGACTGATACCAAATTTTGCATCCGATCTTAATTCTTTTACCTTTGCCTGAATTCCCTTCACTAACTCCGTGTTGTTATTTCTACGCCAATCTCCAATATTCCCGAAACCCGCATTATACTTTTGAAACGTCTCTTCATCTGCGAAATTAGTTCCCGGGTAGAAATAGTCATCCATATGTATTCCGTCCACTTTATAATTTTGCAATATTTCAGCAATGCCATCTATAATAAGTTGTCTCGCGACAGGCTCCCCGGGATTAAAATATATTTTTCCATCTGTATGTAACACTGTTAATTCAGAATATTTTAAAGCCGGATGATCCGGTGATAATCGTGCATTGTCACCGGTTGCTGCCGTTACCCGATATGGATTAATCCATGCATGTAACGCTAGTCCCCTCCTGTGCGCTTCTTCAATAAAGTAAGCCAGCGGATCAAAACCTCCCTCCGGCGCCAAGCCCTGTGTTCCTGTCAGGTAGTGAGACCAAGGATAAATGCTTGATTTGTATAATGCATCCGAAGACGGTCTAACCTGTAAAAACACCGTGTTAAAGCCCATATCCACTATATTATCTAGAATTTTTGTTGCCTCAGCACTCAGAGCCTCACTGCTCGTTGTGGCTTTCGATGGGTAATCAATGCCAAAAACACTTGCCACCCAGATACCCTTCAACTCATTTTCATCTATATCACCATATGAAATCGACCCTATAGATAACAATATAAAACATAATAAAAGAATACATACGCTTTTTTTCAATAGGTGTCCCATTTTTCTCGTTTCCTTTCTTTATATATCCTAGCAACACATCATTTTAACAATTACAAATTTTCTTACACTTTTATTATACCATAAAATATTATGTTTTTCTACAATTTTTATAGTTGCACTTTAAAAAAGTGTAAATAAGTACACTTCTTTAAAGGGTCAAATAGCATATTCAACTTTTTGTTGAATTTACTTATCTACTTGTGCTAGGTAAATTTTATAGCTTTATGCTCATTCCTACAACTTTATTCATAGTGAATCATATTTGAATAGTATTTTTTTAAAAAATCATCGGTATAGTATTTATCTAAAAATTCACTAAATGCATTGGCAGGCGAAAGATTTCTTAAACGATTTGCCTGACGGATAAGTGCTGAATAAGAAATAAACATATTTAAAATCATAAATACTACTAATATCGGCAGTAACGCTCTACCGATATTGTATGGTATTCGTGAAATCATTTTACTCATAAATGGGTAGGCAAATTTCATGAACACCAACCCACCTAATCCCCAAAAGATCATATAAGGGATTGTTGTTCGGCCGTTAATATTTAAGAAATGCTCGCTATAGTCCCATGACTGAGCATTAAAAAGAACTTCACCGATATAACTGGTCAAGTATTCAGCAATGCCACCCAGTAAAGAGGTATAAAGAAAGGTTAAATACCATGGCCTAGTATCATTATTCTTACCTAAAAATAGTGCAAAAGCCATAAATCCAAGTCCATATACTGGATTAAACGGGCCGTATATAACCCCTCTCCTTGATTCCCATAAACCACTCCGAACGAGGTATAAAAGTTGTTCATAATAAGTTCCAATAATACACCCAATGATAAAAAACATAAATATTCTTGGGAAACCCCACTTTTCAGCAAACACTTTTTCATCTGATTTAAGACTGGTTTCTTCTATCTTTACTTCCATTCCAATGCTTTTAACTTCTTCTACATTTTCCAATTGATCTACCTCTGATTTTGTATTCAATTTTTTAGTCACCTACTTATCACTCCTCTCCTACTGTTTTTATCAAAAGTGCAACTGTATCCACATAATCAATATACTCACAATAGGTATATATTTTTATGAATTTCTCATTCTAGACAAAGCACTCCCTTGCTTCTTTATATCTTCTAGATAGAAAATCACTTTACCAAATATTCCTCACTAAACTTTCAAAGGATATTTAAAACTATTCCTCTTTTTAAATATTGTGCAAACACATATTATTCAAGTATAAGTTTTCCATTACTAATTTCAAAGAATTTTCTACAAACATAACTCCAACTTGCAAAGTTTGTATCAAAATAATAAAGCCCGTCTTTTAGGTTTTTAGCTAAAAATTTAGCATAAAATTTTGTGGGTCGGTTCGGAATAAACGTTAATGCCGAATAACTACCATAGTTTTCTAGTTGGTTTATATTTCCAATATAAACTCCTTCTGAAGTATAAACTCGCGGGCTATATTGTTCCCACGTGGGGGACTGAGTAAATACGGGCACTTCGTTTAGATTAAAAGTTACCGCATTGAACGATAGAACACCATTCTCTAACTCAATATTCAAAAAAGCTTCAATATTATCAAAATCATATCTGAAATTTATGTATACGCTTTGCCTAGACTCATCCCAGTCGACTTTGTAATGTAATAACTCTACAATAAATCGAATCGGTACAAATGTCCTATCATTTATAATTTGCAATGGTGTACTTAATACATAATTATACGCCCATATACATTCCTCATTTTTTATAATTTCCGCATAAACTGTTAATGAATCCGGCTTTATATATATATTCTGTTTTTCACCTCCACGATAAATACTCATTATAACTTCTCTTTTATTTTCATCCCATGATACATCAAAAGCAAACATCTCAGCCAAAGATCTTAATGGGACCATTACTCGTTGAGTTGCCGAGTCTATAAACGGTGCAACAAGAGGGTTTAAATCTATCGCTCGTGCTCCAAATTCTGTCATCAATTGATTATTCCCAACTGTATATTCGCAATAATTGTACTTTCTAAAATTCTCTTCAATTCTTTCTTCTTCTTTTATAGTCCATAATAAATTTTCTAGTGTAACTAATTTTTTTATATCCTCTTCTTGCAATTTATATCTAAGCTTAGTCATTAAATCATATCTAGATTCCGTCATTACATTCACAATAAATCCTTGCGAATGATCATAGACGTATATTTTATCTGCATTAAAAACGACCCTAAAAATATCAATACTATTTAGATTTGGTTCATAAAATGGTTCCACAACCATATTTTTAAATAGGTTATAAAATCTATCTATTTCCTTTTTATCGGTTATACTGGCTTTTAAAATTTCCGATCCAGCTGTATCACTTTTTTCTATAATTATTTCTGTAACCTTTTCCATATTCACATCAAAAATTGTATGAACATCTAATTTTGATGCAAAAGCAGTTGTATAACCCAAAAATATAATTAGTAGGCAAATAGTAAGGCCCTTCGTTTTCACGATTCTTCTCCTCTCTACTTTTATCCTATAAACCTTATCTCGCCGTGATATATCTATTGTAAATCTATAGGTGACATTAAATCGCAATTTATAGAGTGTCAATATTATTGATGTTTTGAATTGTCGTAGAGTGTTTTATTATTGTTATGTATTTCATTGATTTTTTCTTCCAACTGTCCATTTGCCATTAGCTGCAAATATTCTTCCAGTTCAAGTTCACCACGCCATCCATATTCCCAGGCTGCAGTATCCGTAACCACTTTCCCATTTCTCTCGTCTATAATAAGTTCATTTACAGATAATTTAATCTCGTTCCCATTCAGTGTTAATATTATGTCTCCTCTTTGGTATTTCTCATTAAAATAAATGTTTTTAAAATGGCTTCCTTCCTTATAGTCAGTAAGTAAAATTCGAAGTTGTTTTAAATAGTCCCGGATATTCGAAGCAACTAATTTGTAATCAGCATTTTCTCCAATTTCAAACGAATAACTATTTTTTTCTAACTTTCTATTTACTTTTTTCCATAATACTTTTTGAAAAGTATTACTAGTATGGTACGAAGAGCCTATCCTGCTTCCCGAAAAATAGTCATCTTGAATAGATCCAGTTATCTCAAATAGTAATGAAGAATCATTTTTGGGATATGCCTTTGCAACCGCCTCACGTTTTTCCGAATCTCTATCAAAGCTTGTAATATTAACTATGAATTCTGCGCCATAGTAATGTTTTAGCAAACTTTCAAACTTGTCTTGAACATATTTTTCTGTAACTCTTTCTGACTTCAGTTCCCC
>JAVBPT010000005.1:0-111719 GCA_031549455.1 Eubacteriales bacterium | reverse complement strand
CTTTTACTCTACTCTCTCAAAGATGGCTTCTGCAAACATTTTTTCTTCAAATACTTCTAAATCCTCTATCTTTTCTCCCACGCCCACAAACCGAACCGGGATATTTAACTCCTTTTTAATGGATACCACGATGCCACCCTTTGCGCTACTATCCAGCTTGGTTAAAATAATGCCATCGATCTGCGTCACACTACTAAAACTTCTGGCCTGTTCCACCGCATTCTGACCCGTGGTTGCGTCTAGTACCAGCAACACCTCTATTCGATACCCCTCTGCATTGGTTTTTGCAATCTTCATGATCTTCTCAAGTTCCTTCATCAGATTCACCTTGTTATGCAATCTTCCAGCGGTATCGCAGATCAGCACGTCAACCCCTCTCGCCTTCGCGGCAAGGATGCCATCAAATACCACGCTCGCTGGGTCTGCTCCCTCTTTCTGCTTCACCATTTCCACCTTTACCCTGTCTGCCCAAACCCCAAGCTGATCAATCGCTGCCGCTCTAAAGGTATCTGCTGCCACCAGCATCACTTTTTTCCCTTTTGCTTTATAAAGGTTTGCAAGCTTCCCAATGCTGGTTGTTTTACCCACTCCATTGACACCCATCACAATCAGAATCTTCTTCTCATCTTCATTTCCCTCATCTTCTGACCTCATGGTGTTTTGGATCTCTTCCTTTAATAGTCCAATCACCTGGTTGGGGTTTTTAATATTTTCCTTCTCACTTCTTGCTTTCAGTCTTTCCATCATATCCATCACGGTGGATACCCCCATATCGGATGCGATCAGCGCCTCCTCAAGTTCATCAAAAAATTCATCACTGATCTCTAAAAAGGAGTTGACCACATCATCCAACTTCTTTTTTAGTTCCTCCTTTGTCTTTGAAAACCCATGTTTGATTTTATCAAATAATCCCATTAACCTGCCCTTTCACTCGTATGATCACTCGCGTACTCTGTATTTCCTAGTTCAAGAGATATCACCTTGGAAATTCCTGCTCTTTCCATGGTGATGCCATACATGTAGTCTGCAATTTCCATGGTTCCGCTTCTATGTGTAATGATAATAAACTGCGTTTCGCCTGATAGTCTTCTGATGTATTTTCCAAACCTTGTGATATTGGCTTCATCAAGTGCCGCCTCAATCTCATCCAGTACACAGAACGGGGATGGTTTGAGCTCTAGAATACCAAAGAGAAGTGAGATTGCAACCAGCGCCTTTTCCCCTCCGGATAAAAGCATGAGGTTTTGCACCTTCTTCCCTGGTGGCACTACCAGAATATCAATCCCAGACTCTAAGACGTCTTCTTTGTCGGTCAGCTCAATCTTTGCATAGCCCCCCCCAAAGAGCTCATGAAATACCGCATTAAACTTCTGATTAATCGCCTCGATGTTTTCGGTAAAGATCTTTTTCATCTCAACAATCAGATAACTCATCAGCTTTTCTAGCTTCTCTTCCGCTTGCACAATGTCATCCCGCTGTTTGGTTAAGAATTCGTACTTGTTCTTCAGCTCCTCATGCTGCGAGATCGCATCCACGTTTACGTTACCAAGTTCTGCAATCTTTTGTTTATATTCACTTGATTTGGTCTGTGCCATGTTAAAGGAGATGGCTTCATCCCGAAGCGAGCTGGCTACTTCTAGTTTGAGTTCATAGCTTTCCATTAACTTCTGACAAATATTTTCAATCTTAATTTCACATTGTTCCTTTGTGTTTTCAATCTTATAAAGCTCTAGCCTTAACTTTTCAATGTCTTTATACCCCGCTTGAAGCGTTTCCTCAAAGGCCTCCATCCGGCTTCTGATCTCAGATTCAATCTTTTTGATGTCTAAAATCTCCTGTTTCAATTTTTCCCTATTTAGCTTTAGATTGATCTCTTCCCTTTTTACCTCTTCAATTCTGTTTTCCAGCTCTCTTATTTCCCCGGTATATAGCGTCATCATCTTTTCATTTTCTGCAACCTCAAGACCCGCTTGTTTATGTTCTTCCTCTAAACGCTTGGCCTCCGCCTCATACACAAGCTTGTCTTTTTCAATAGAAGAGATTTGAACACGTAGATTAATAAGGTCCGCATTTTGTTTTTCACGCACCTCTTTTTCAGAAGCAATGGCCTCTTTGATTTCCGAAACCCTCGCTTTATTTCTCTCGATGGCGGCATCCAGAGCGGTTACCTCAACCTCTTTTTCTTCGATTAGTCTAATCAGCTGCGTTTTTTGATTTTGAAGCTCTTTTTTATCATTTTCTTGGTCATGGTCCGCTCTTTTTTCTTGCTCAAGCTCGGTCAGAATGGCACCCATTTTTTCATCTAACTTAATAAGTTTTACAAATTTTTCTTCCACCTCTTTTTGGGTCATATTAAGCTCTGTCGCTAAATCCAACCCCTTTTGTTCAAGTCCTGCAATCTCTTCCCTCAAAAGGGCTGTGTCGGTTTCAAATTGGGTGAGTTCCTCTTTGATGTTCCCAATTTCCCTTGCTCGTCCCAAAATATTGATCTGATTTTTATACTCTCCCCCTGTTAGGGATCCATTGGTATTGATCTGTTCACCCGATAATGTCACCATGCTAAACCCATAGCGATATCGGTTTGAACAGGCAATTGCCGTATCCATATTTTCAAATACCACAACGTTCCCGATTAGGGAACCAATAATCTTTTTATATTGTTCTTCTACATGCAGGAGGTCGGCTGCAATTCCAACAAAGCCCGTTTCTCTCTTCAGATTTTCTATCTCCATCTGTCTAGCAACATTGTTTGCAGAGAGTGGCATGAATGTGGCTCTCCCGCACTTATTCTGTTTCAAATAACACACTGCGGACTTTGCATCCTCATCCGTCTTGACCACAATATTTTGAATCCGGCTTCCCAAAGCTGTGTTGACCGCAATCTCATACCGTGCATCCACCTGAATCAGTTCTGCAACCACACCACAAATGCCAGATAGTGCACCCGACTCTTGAAGCTGCATAATCTCCTTCACGCCCTTATTATACCCCTCTAAGTTTTTCTCCATGGTCTCTAAGAGCTCCAGTCGATTGGCCTTTCCACTCATCTCTCTTTCATAACGTGCAACTGTCTCTTCTGTTTGTTTTCTTCTTTCTGAAAGTTCCTCCATTTTTTTCTTTTGAAGTTCACTTTCTCCTTTTACATGATCATAGTTTTCGATCAGTGTGCGCTTTTCTTTTTCCAGCGCTTGCATTTGAGCTGTATAGTCTACAATCTTTGCCCGTTGTTCTTCTTCCCTACTGGCGATGCCCTCTTCTTCCCTCACCGCGTTTTCAAGGTTGTTTTTGATGTTTTGAATCTCTGCTTTAAGGTTAAAGGTATCATTCATCTGGTCAATAATCTCTTGCTTGACCCTCTCTGCCTCTTCCTCTTTGGCAAGGACGATCTCATTGACCTTCATGAACACTTCTTCTTTTTCACCACAAAGAGATGTTTTATCACTGAGCTCTCCCATTTTCTTTGAAAGTGCTTCCCGGTTTTGTGCAACCTGTTCCTGCTTCTCGGCAATTTGAACACTCCACTTTGCCTTCTCCCGTTTTTTGTTTTCAATGTTTTGCTTTAGATTACTAATCTTCTCAAGGCTCACCGTCCGTTCACTATTTTTTTGTTCGAGCCGCATATCCATTTGACTTTGTTCGTTTTGTGTGGTTTCCAGTTTTGTTCTGAGCTCGAGGCTTTCCTGAGTCATGCTTCTCTTGGATTCAGATAAGGTGGTCATCTCTTCCTCTTTTTTCTTTAATTCCGCCTCGCATGCATGATATTTTTCAAAGACCGCATTCTTTTCGCGTTCCAGCTTATCCACATTTAAAAGATGAAGGTTCACCTCGTACCTTTTCAAGCCCTCCTTATACTCCAAAAATACACTTGCCTTTTCAGACTGAAGTCTTAACGGTTCAAGTTGTTCAAAAGTGACTCCAATAATATCATTGACCCTAACCAGATTTTCTCTTTCTTCTGTGAGTTTCTTTGTGGTTTCGGTTAAATCCAACCTGGATTTACTAATCCCCGTGGCTTCCTCAAAAAAGCCTCTACGATCCTTGGGTTTTGCGCTTAAGATTTCATCAATTTTCCCTTGTCCAATGATGGAGTATCCCTCTTTCCCAATCCCGGTATTGAGGAATAGATCATAGATGTTTTTCAACCGACAGTTCACATCATTAATCTTGTATTCGCTCTCCCCTGTTCTATATAAGCAACGAGTAATTTTGACCTCGCTAAACTCCGTGTTGAGTCTTCTGGATTCATTATCTAGTGTAATGGATACCTCTGCAAACCCAAGGGGTTTGGTGTTTTCTGTGCCCTGAAAGATTACCTCTTCGCTCTTACTCCCACGAAGTGTTTTGATGCTTTGTTCCCCAAGAACCCAGCGGATGGCATCCACAATATTACTCTTTCCGCTTCCATTGGGACCAACGATGGTCGTAATCCCTTCTTTAAAGTCAAGCTCTAACTTATCTGGAAAGGACTTAAATCCTTTCAGTTCTATTCTCTTTAAGTACATCTTTTTCTCCTATTTCTTATTTCCCAAACACTCTTAATATCGCAAAGTAGATCACATTATTTTCATAAAGATATTTCGCCACCGTAGACGACTGGATGGAATGGAACACGGGCTCAAGTAGCTTGCTGGTTGAAAATAAAATCAGGATACAGTAGACTAGCCAGATTTGCATGATGCCAATGATGAATCCAAATACGATTCCAAGCACCTTGTTCACAAATCCGATCACCGGAATATCCGAGATAAATTTGAGCACGCCCTTTAGCGTTCCTAGAATAATGGTCACCAGAATGATGACAAAAAGGATGGCAATAATGCTCACGCAAATCTCTGCGATGTTCTTCGCAACGAAGTCGCAAAACTCTGTAAAGCTTTCTGTCACCCTGGTTTTGATCTCTTCCATAATGCTGTTTTTAAACAGAGAGGGAATGTTTAATCCCTCCACGAAGCTGGTCTGGGTCTGTTCTGTGGCCATTACCTCTTCCGGCGTTACAGCTTGTTCCACCAGAATCCGTTGTAACATAGGGGCAATCTTATCTTTTATAATATCAAGAAGTCTTGTGTACTTAATGATGAAGCCCTTTACAACCGGGTGTAACATCCAGGCTAGCCAGATGGTCAGAATAAAAGAGACCGCTTTATAGATTGATAGCAGCATGCCTCTTTTGTAACAAATCAAGCAATTGAGTAAGATCATGATTAGTAGAAACAAATCTATCCAATGAATTCTCATAGTTCCTCACCTTTCTAATTTTTTACAATCATATTTGACGTTTGTATTTTATAAATATCAATGCTCTTGTTGCTCACAACCAGCGCAATGTTTTGCTTATTAAATGGGATCACCTGTCTTACATCTTCAGGGAATGAAAACTTCCACTTCAGTGCGGCATTGGCACCGTAAGCAAAGTAATTGCTTCCCTTTCCAAGCACGATGGTGTTTCCATTGGTATCCATGTTTTCGATCTCACTATAGATGATTCTTTCCTTGGTCAGCTTAAACCGGTTATTATAATACATCAAGTATGTGTTTTCTTCTGTGAGTGTATTGGCCTTTTTATTGCTTAAGATCAGAATGCAAGCGTCAAATCCCAGGTAAACATTTTTGATCTGATCCTCAATTTCAAACTCTCTCTGTTCATTGTTGAACAGGTTAATGTGAATGAGTTTATTATCTCCTATACCAATAATGTCGTCTTTATTCAAATATTTTAAATAGGTCACAATACTATTTGAATATTCATAGGTCGCGTATAGGTTGTCTTTTAAATCCTTGTTGTCAATCTCAAAGAACACAATCTTTGAGAGAATGATGTTCTGTGTCATGTCGATGAAGGAGGCTGCCAGTGTTCTACTATCCGGTGATATGGCAAGCTCGATCGGGATTCCCTCGTTTTCTTGATACGATACGTGAGAAAGAAGCTTTTGTCCATCATGATCGAAAACCGTGATCTCACTTTTTCGGTCCTGCTTTTGAAGAACCGCGATATAGCCTTGATCGTTGATGGTCACGCTGTAGATCGGCATCGTGGTCTTCGCCTCATACACCTTACCCTTGTCATTGAAAACATAGGCCGAGTAGCCCAGCTTATCGAACACCACCAGAAGATCTTTTTGCTGAACCAGACACGGGATCAGGATAGAGTAATCCTGTTTCCATAAAATACTTTTGCTAGAAGTGGGCGTGATCCGAAAAGCTTGTACGCCTTGTTTGTTTACTCTTAGCACCACATCGTTGCTAAAAATAATGTACTCATCCGAGAGATCATAGTTGTACTCATCGATCGTTTTTTCATAGATCAGCTGTTTTGTATTAAACCCATACCGGTCCACAATAAAAAAGACTGAAAAACTGATGAATGCTATAAATAGGACCAAAAAACCAAACCTTTTCATGTTTTACACACACCTTTTATGGCTATTTTATCATTTTCTAATAATTTTTCAACCCCAAAAGGGAAAAATCTCCGAAAAGATGAATTTGACAAATCTGATATTTTGTACTATACTTGGCTCATGCCAAATATAATTTAATCATAGGAGGTAATTATGGCGTACAAGATTTCAGACGATTGTATTTCTTGTGGAGCGTGTGAAAGTGAATGCCCACAAAAATGTATTTCCGAAGGCGACGACAAATATGTTATAGATGAATCTAGATGTATTGCTTGTGGTGCTTGTGCAGACGTGTGTCCTGTTGGAGCCCCTAACCCAAAAGAATAGTAAATAAAATGAGAATCCTTTTTTAAGGATTCTTTTTTTTGCCAATATTTACACCCTCTCCTGATCTATAATGTTTTTTTGAGTGTGCCGATATAAAAGATAAGGAATTGAATATAATGCAAAGGTGAGCAAAATGAAGAAGATCATTTGGACATTTTTTCTTGTTTTAACGTGTACCTTCCTGTCTTATAATACATTCGCCGAACAAGGCGACATGCTTTATTTCGGTGGTGTTTCAGAAGGCACCAAACTCAAAAAAACCGTAGATATGTTTGTACCGGATAAATCAAAAAAGAATGAAAAAAGTTTTGTCTATAAAGAACCTGTGTTTTTGGATGGGTATGTAAAGATCACGGAGGGTGTTCTAACCATTAAACAAAGTGGGTTATTTGACCCAACCAAGGACTCCGGAACCTACACCCTAACCTACTCTCTAAAGTCGAATAAGAATTCAGACGTACAACTTGATCGAGATATTACACTAACCATACGATATCGAAAAGTAGACAATCAGATTATAAAAGATCAGAAAGCAGATAAGTGGAAAGAAACCATTACTGTAAACGGTGAAAAGTATACGCTAGACACCTCAAAGTCATACTTTGAGGCCCCGATTATTGAATACTATTCTCCGGGCATCAGTTATTACAAAACCAATCTATCGATTAAGAGAACCTTTACAAGCGCTGAGAGAAGCGTGGTAATCAATCAGAACGGAAGTGTATACGGTTATCGTTCCAACTGGTCTGTCACCGAGACGCAAGACATCAACTCAGAACTGGAGATGATTGACGGAAAATCGAGTTGGTCCATGTCCGTTAGACTCACACCAAGCATCAACGTCAATAAGATTATGAATTATGACACAAACAAAGTGAATGCGATTGGATTCTCAGGAAACTATATCGAAACGATCCGAAATAGTGGTGGCATCTCCTATGAGATCACCAACCTTCCTGCACAGTTTGAAGATCAAAAAATGACGGGTGCAGTGGACATTCCAACCTTCAGCAGCCAGGAACAACTAGTGGCTCCGAAAGGGATTGATATCTGGAATGGGAACTTTGCAGAAGAAGACATCAAAAAACTCTACGGAATGGAAATCTTAGAGGGGAATCCGAAGTACTATGTCCCAAATCAAGCCTTATCAAGATCTCAGTTTATTAGAATTTTGGTTCGTGCACTAGGCCTAGAGCCATATGAGGAATCCAAAAAGATCGTGGTATTTAAAGATGTAGAACCGGGACATCCAAACTATGGGTATATCACAAGAGCCTATTTAGAAGGCATCGTGGAAGGAATCGGTGTGGGCTACTTTAAACCAGATGCGATTATTACAAGACAAGAAGCCTTTACAATCTATGTAAGAGCTTTGGGGCTTGAGAGACTTGGAGGGTCCCTAACACCTGTAACTCCTTTTGTGGATGATAGTAGCATCGACCTATGGGCTAAGCAAAATATTGTTGCTTTATATAACTTAGACCTCGTAAGAGGAGAAAATGGCTATCTGAAACCAAAAACAGCCATCACCAAAGCAGAGGGAGCAGCCATCATCAACCGAATGGTTGACTACCTAAGAACGGGTATACAAAAAGACTATACCAAAAATTTGATTAATTATTATTAACTCAAGCTTCGCAGAAGAAAAGTGTACTCAAAGTAGCATAATATAAAAGGAGCAAATTTATCATGACACAAAAATTGATCAATGGGTTTGAATTAATAAGAATTGGTGAAGGTATGATGAGTGAAGCATACTTATACAATGAAAATTTTGTCTTACTAGTAGGGAAGCGTTCGGATTCTTTTGAGAATTATGAAAAACTGAAAAATAACTTGGATATGTTAGAAGGAAAAATTAAAAGTTTAGAAATTCCAAATGGTGTCAATCTTATACAACCATGTGACGATTATCCGTTAGGAGCGCTTTCATTTTCATATGTAAAGGGTACTGAATTAAAGAAACAAATACACACCTGTACAATGGAACAAAAGATAGCAATAGGAAAAAGCCTAGCTACATTTATTTTTGAAATGCAAAATACTGACATTATGTTAGATAAGAGCAAAGAAATTGAAATAACAAATTCAAAATTAAAAAGGAGTTCTCTACTAATTCAACCATATTTAAGCAAAGACGAGAGTAAAAAGCTACAACAAGTTGCTATTAAATACGACGAGCTTATGAAAAAAAGTAAGTTTGTTATGACACATGGCGATTTACAAGAAGAAAACTTACTTGTAGATGAAGAAAACAATTTAGTAGGTGTGATAG
The DNA here is from genome assembly GCA_031549455.1 of Eubacteriales bacterium. Classification (GTDB taxonomy): domain Bacteria; phylum Bacillota; class Clostridia; order Lachnospirales; family JAKSVV01; genus JAVBPT01. The sequence continues at coordinate 102,719 of JAVBPT010000005.1, read as the reverse complement.
ACTTTGGTAATATGGAGTATTATGTAGCAGAGATTGAATTTGCTCCAATGATGAAATATGACACAGTGATTTTCGATTCAATGATAAAAAACTATAAAGGAAAAATAGATGTCAATGACATAAAACTTATCAACTTAGTGTGGCAAGTTAGGTTTTTTAAACATGTGATTAATTGGAGTTTGGATGCGATGAATAAGAAAATAGAAAACATTCGTTTACTCCTAAATGATTATGTATCTTGAACTCCTCAAAAAGTATAACAAATAAAAGTATTTACTTGATAAATGCTGCCCAAAACGAATTCTTGCTTTGAAATATAAAGAATTTACGGGTATAAAAAACATAAAATTTATAATAAATTATTACATTAATAATACTTAAAATAAATATTGGAGAATGATATGAAAGCAAAAAATCACATTGATTACTTGATGGAAAAAGAAAAATTAGATTTTACGGGAATGTCAGAAATTACCAGGCTTTACACAAAATTATTTACATTGTGATTTTTATTGCCTTTCCTTATGTGATTCTAATAAGTAGAAAATTTTATTTGCCAGAACTTGTCCATCTTAATTTACTAGTTACATTTATTTACCTATTTTTTCTTCATACTTTGTTCCTATTGGCATAAGCGTTTTTCCATCATAATATACTCCGCTTTCTTCATATAGAAGCAATAATTTTTCAGTCGCTTGTTCAAGAAATTCTTTTTCGTCTTCAACTCTTCCTGATTTGTAATGACACCATATGGAATAGTCATCAATTAAATTTAAACCATCAAATTCTTTTAAATCAACATAATTTTCCTCTGAATACGATACTACCTTTATGTCATTACCAAGTATTATTGCCCCAGCCGAAACACCATATATAAAACCATCATTATTAGCAAAATCAAGTAATTTCCCTCTGAAACCTGATTCATTTACTAATTTTTGTAATTTAAAAGGATTTCCACCACCTATAAAAACAGCTCCATAGTTGTCTAGATTACAAGAGGCTAAATCTGTACAAGTAGTAAAATCATTAATACCATATTTTGAATAGATACTAAAAAACCATTTTTCACATTCTTCATTTGTATACTTGTCAATTGCTAAAGAAACGTAAAGAACCTTTCTGTTAACGACTTTCTCCGCAAAAAATTTATCAATTGCAACTACCTTCTCCGGGCTTCCACCTCCAGATAATAAAATATTCATATTGTCATCCCCCTTTTAATTAAAATTTATTCCATTTCAACATTATAATGCTCATTAGCATTTTCGAAAAGTATCCGGTTGCATTCTTCTTTATCCCACAAAGCTCTTACACGTTCAATAGATTGTGCATTCATATTGCCCCTAGAATCAGAATTATAATCGTAATCTACATCAGAAAAATTTTGTCAGGATCTACAAATTGTTTCAGAGTACCTGGAATCCCTAATCTTTTATATGTTTCTTCATCAATTTTAAATCTAACGTTTCTTTTCTAGGATGTTTCCCTATATATCCAACTCCACTTGTTATTGTGTCTAAATAAATATTACCATCGCTATTGGACTTCTGTCAATATAATGGACACAAATTCTTGGAATGGTCTCTATCTTGAAAGGTTAAAATTTTTGACATTTGCATCCTAGTATGCTAAAATTATCAGTAAATTATGATATCTTTGATCGCAAGAGAAATACCTGTTAGGCCTCTATAATTGTCCAATCCATGTTAAGAGAAAACTATATCAATGAATCTCAAAAGTTAACTCTTTTTATGAATTGTTAATAGCACATGAGGGCTTTTCTAAAAAGCGATATTCTCAATGTCCGGGCAGCGGTATCGACTCATATGTATTGTTAGATGAAACCGTGCATATCGTAGAATAGAACGTTGTTTTACCCGCTCCATTATCAGCCGGTTCAGCCGAAAAAGAAAGAATTATCACTGAAGACGTTAATTCATTTAGAGCAGTGAGAAAGGAATCCTATGAAAGAAAATATGAACGATACAATTCAAAAGCTGGAGAAGAAAGGCGTAATAGTAATTGATCCGAGGCAAACCTTCATTTCTCCAGATGTAGACATGAATAGAATTTTTGAGGGGAGCATTCTGTTTCCTGGTGTACGTTTGACTGGCGCAAGAACGCTTGTGGGGTCATTTGCAAAGATAGGAACTGAGGGTCCTGCCACGATCCAAAATTCAATAATTGGATCGTATTCTGAAGTTGCAAGTGGCTTTCTTTCTGAATCAACCTTGCTGCCAAAAGCTAGAGCCGGGGCAAATTCTCACTACAGAGCAGGAACGCTCCTTGAAGAGGAGTCATCCACAGCTCATTCCGTTGGTCTAAAGCAATCTATACTGATGTACGGTGTAACACTTGGATCACTAATTAATTTTTGCGACATATTAATTTCAGGTGGACGTTCTCGCTCAGAGCATACAGAGGTTGGAAGTGGTTTTATTCATTTTAACTACACACCTTGGGGGCAAAATGGCGACAAAGCTACTCCGTCGCTAGTTGGAAATGTATCAAGGGGCGTATTTCTCGATCAGGATCGAATCTTCCTTGGCGGACTGTCCGGAATGATTGGTCCAAACACGGTTGATTTTGGTGCGCTCACAATCGCTGGTCAAGTTATAAGAAAGCCTGTTGCCGAAACGACCATACATTCTGAAGTAAATAGTGAAATAGATAAAAGTTGGTCTCCTTCAAAAGTGAATAATGCACGTTTAGAGAGCGTTCGTAGTAAGAATATTGAATTCATTTCACAGCTGTATGCTCTTAAAAAATGGTATGTACAGATTAGACTAAAGCGAAGTAATCTTCAAAAAAATTTAGAGCTTTCTCTCGTTATAATTGGAGCAATCGAAACTATTCAATGCTGCATAAATGAACGAGTTAAAAGGTATAACGATTTTTCTGCGGAGTGGAATCAGCCTCCAGTTGACATGAAATGCCTTGACGAAGACGCAATGAGTGAGGAGTTGACATTGAACTGGAGGTTAGAAATGGGCTATTACGAATGGGTCAAAGGTTTTTCTGAGAAAGAAAAATTTGATCTTCATAAATGGCTTAATGACATGGTTCAAAAATCAAAAGAAGCCATGCACTATTGACGCATGGCTTTAAAATTAATAAACTAGGTGATAGCTGCTTCTTGACTCCTCTTAACCGTCTAAAAATCCGTGGAGCAGTCTTTCTTTTTTTACTTATTCCAATTGACACCGGTAGAAATTTGTGATATAGTTTAGTGGTCTATTTGACATACCGCGCAAAGAGGTTATATAAAACACGACTGTGTACCGTATTTGGCGAGACTAAAAGTAAGGAGGAAAATCAATGTACGTATTATTAGAAACAGGCGGTAAACAATACAAAGTGAGCCAAGATGATGAGCTAAACATCGAAAGACTGGAAGCAGAAGTTGGTTCAAAAGTAATTCTTGATAAGGTACTTGCAATGAAAGATGAAAACAAACTAGAAGTTGGAAAACCCTATCTTGAAAACGTAAAAGTGGAAGCAACCGTTCTTGAAAACGGAAAAGGGCCAAAACTTGTTGTATTTAAAATGAGGTCCAAAAAAGCATCCAAAGTAAAAAATGGACACAGACAACCATTTACAAAGATTAAAATTGATAAAATTACAAAGAAGTAAAAAGATGATAAACATATCGATTAAGTTGAAAGAAGATATTCCATATTATTTTAAAGTAACAGATCATGCAAAGTTTGACCAGTACGGAAAAGATATCGTTTGTGCAGCAGTGAGCGTCCTAACCATCAATGCCATTAACTCCATTAAGAGTTTTTGCAATGATGAAACGGCCATTCTGGTTGATGAAAAGAACGCAATCATGGAAATCCATCTGGAAACAATAGAAAATGAACACTCTTCAAAAGAGCTTGAGCTGCTTTCTCAATCACTCTACTTAGGGCTTAAGATGATTTTCGAAGAATATGGAGAAAAATACATTCGAATAAAGGAGGAAACCTAAATGCTTAAAATGAATTTACAGTTTTTTGCACATAAAATGGGGCAAGGTTCCACCAGAAATGGTAGAGAATCCGCATCCAAAAGATTAGGCGCAAAAAGAGCAGACGGTCAGTTCGTTCTGGCTGGTAATATTTTATATAGACAAAGAGGAACCAAGATGCATCCTGGTAAAAACGTAGGAATTGGATGCGATGATACCCTTTTCGCACTAAAAGACGGATACGTTACGTTTGAAAGAAAAGGTCGATCCAAATCAAAAGTTTCTATCTATGAAGAAAAGATTGAAGGATAAGCAAAAAGAGGGGAACCTCTTTTTTTTATCAAAAGGAGACGCTATGCCCAGATTTTTTATAACCGAAGCAGAACGAAAAGAGGATAAAATCGTCGTAAGTGGTGAAGATTTTCATCACATCATTAACGTGCTCCGATATAAACCAAATGACTCAATCTGCTTCTCAGATGGTAAAAAGGTGTATGATGCCAGGATTTCCGATATCCAAAAGGGATGCTTTTTAGCTGAAATACTAGAGATCAAAGAAGAAACGTCTGGGAATAGCCAACCTTTCATCCACCTTTATCAGGCAATTATAAAGGGAGACAAAATGGATCTTGTGATCCAAAAAGCCACTGAGCTTGGCGTATCCAAAATCACGCCTATTGTAACCAAAAACACCGTGGTGAAGATGGATGAAAAAGAGGAAAGTAAGCTCCTCCGTTGGCAAAAGATTGCAAACGAGGCCTCAACGCAATCCGAAAGGCTTACTAGACCCACCATCGGAAATGTAAAGCATTTTAATGATGCCATCCCCGAAAGCACACAGAATGGATTCTCTTTATTCTGTTATGAGCGAGAAGAAGAATGTTCTATAAAAGAGGTGCTAAAGAGCCTGAACCAAAAAGAAATTTCTATTTTTATTGGACCTGAAGGTGGTTTTAGTAAAGAGGAGATCCAACTTGCCAAAGACAAAAATATTCAGTTCGTCAGCCTGGGGAAAACCATCCTAAGAGCAGAAACTGCAAGCATCTTGGCCATTGGTCTGATTTCTTATGAAATCTCATAGAAAATATATGTTGAATAAAAAAAGAAACAACGGTTTCTTTTTTTCTATATTTATTTACAATCTTCACTTTCTGGGCTGCTTGATTCACTTGATGAATTTGTGCTTGAAGAAGAACTTGAATTTGTGCTTGAACTGTTACTTGAACTTGTAGGTCCTTTTTTAGCAGCTTTTTTATTTTCTTTTGCCATAATGTCTCCTTTCCAAAAGAATGTTTCGAATATATTATTGACCTTTCTCTTGGAAATATTCAAAAAAAATTATTTTTTGTTTAACTCTGATGCCACCGAGCTTCTCTTCCTTTTGTTCGGCCATTCATCCCCTGGATTTCGGATTGCATGGGAATTCACACTGACTTCTTTTGAAATTTCATTTTTATATCGCTCTAAAAACTCACTATATCTTTCATTTTCGTCCATATAAAACCTCCTGATTTCTTTTACTCATAGTTTCATCTTTTTTGTGCAAAATATACAGATAATTATTGAAAAGAGGAAAGTTTGATGTATACTTTCTCATAAAAGGAGCGCTTATGGATTTAGAAAATATAAAAAGTGAAATTGATGTTCTCATCTCAAATGCAAAAAACGCTTTACGTGAGTTCGATCAGTTCGATCAGAAAAAAATTGATCATATCGTGAAAGAAATGGCGATTGCCGGAATGGATCGGCATATGTATCTTGCAAAGCTCGCAATTGAAGAAACCAGGCGTGGTGTATATGAAGATAAAATTATCAAAAACATGTTTGCCACCGAATATATTTATCATGATATCAAAAACAACAAAACCGTCGGTATTATTCATGACCATATTGATGAGGACGAAGTCACCGTAGCGGAGCCAATCGGAGTGGTTGTAGGGGTGACACCTGTCACCAACCCTACCTCTACCACCCTTTTCAAATCACTCATCTGTATGAAGACGCGAAACCCAATCATCTTTGCTTTCCATCCAGGTGCACAAAAATGTAGTGTGGAGGCTGCCAGAATCGTAAAAGAGGCTGCAATTGCTGCGGGCGCCCCAAAAGACTGTATTCAGTGGATTGAAAACCCTTCCGTTGATGCAACCAAATATATCATGTCCCATGATGGGGTAGATTTGATTCTCGCAACCGGTGGAACCGGGATGGTAAAATCCGCTTACATGTCCGGAAAGCCGGCCCTTGGAGTGGGACCCGGAAATGTACCTTGTTATATTGAAAAAAGCGCAAACCTCAAACGTTCTGTGACGGATCTCATCCTTTCCAAAACATTTGATAACGGAATGATCTGTGCCTCTGAGCAGGGGCTTATTGTAGATAAAGAGATTTATAGTGAAGTAAAACATTTGCTAACAGAGAATCATTGTTACTTTACGAATCCAGACGAAACCAGCAAACTTTCTGCTCTTGTGATCTCCGAAAAAACCTGTTCTGTAAACGGAGACATTGTTGGAAAATCCGCTCACTCCATTGCAGAATCCGTTGGCATCTCTGTGTCAACCGATACCAAAATGCTCTGCGTTGAGTTACCGGATGCCACTGCTGAATATCCTCTTTCACGTGAGAAACTCTCTCCAGTGCTTGCGGTATTCTGTGCAGAAAATACAGAACACGCAATGCAACTATGTGAAAAAATGCTTGCGCTGGGTGGACTCGGGCATTCCAGTGTCATTCATTCTAATCATAAAGAAATTATTGATGAGTTTTCAAGAAGAATGAAGACCGGAAGAATCATTGTCAACGCTCCTTCTTCGCAGGGTGCCATCGGCGACATCTACAACACAAACGTTCCTTCCCTTACCCTTGGTTGTGGATCTTATGGAAAGAACTCAACCACTTCTAATGTGAGTGTTGAAAATCTATTAAATGTAAAACGAGTGGCAAGGAGGAAGGTCAATATGCAATGGTTTAAAATTCCTGAAAGAATCTATTTTGAAGCCGGCTCTATAGAATATTTAAGAAAAATGCCCCATATGAAAAAAGCCTTTATTGTGACAGACAAACAAATGGTACAACTCGGCTTTGTGGATAAGATCCTCAATGAGTTAAACCATAGAGATGAATCCATCCATTATGAGGTGTTTGATGATGTGGAGGCAAATCCATCCTTCAACACAGTACTACTAGGAGCCAGAAATCTTTCTGACTTCCAGCCTGATACCATCATTGCACTGGGCGGTGGATCTCCGATCGATGCAGCCAAAGGAATGTGGCTGCTTCATGAATATCCGGACATTGATTTTCATGATATGAAACAAAAATTTATGGACATCCGAAAAAGAATTTACAAACTTCCACGAATTGCAAAGAAGTGTACCTTCGTAGCCATCCCAACCACATCCGGGACTGGCTCTGAGGTAACCTCTTTCGCGGTTATTACTGATAAAACCATTAACGTAAAATATCCTCTTGCGGATTATGAGCTCACACCAAATGTAGCGATTATTGATCCCGAGCTTGTGATGACCTTGCCAAAAGTGGTTACCGCGGACACCGGTTTGGATACATTGACTCACGCCATCGAGGCTTACGTTTCCGTACTTGCTTCTGATTACACAGATGCTCTTGCGGTAAAAGCCATTGAGTTGGTGTTCAAAAATTTAAAAAGAGCCTATGACAATGGTAGCACAGACATTGTGGCACGAGAAAAAATGCATAATGCTGCCACCATGGCTGGAATGGCCTTTACGAATGCATTCCTGGGAATCAACCACTCACTGGCACATAAATTGGGAGGAGAATTTGATCTTTCACATGGTAGAGCCAATGCCATTCTTCTGCCCCACGTTATTAAATATAACGCCGTGGCTGTGCCGACCAAGTTTGTTTCCTTCCCGAAATATGAGACCTATATTGCTCCAACCAAGTATGCAGATATTGCAAGAAGGTTAAATCTACCTGCTTATACTGATGAGGAAGGGATTCATTCCTTAATTGAGGCCATTAAAGAATTAATGACTAGCCTAGAGGTCCCTCTGACTATTCAAGACTGCGGTGTGAGTGAAGAGTCCTTTCACCAAAAACTCAATTACCTAGCGGAGAGAGCCTTTGAGGATCAATGCACCACTGCAAACCCTAGGCTGCCTTTAGTCTCAGAGCTTGAACAAATTTTAAAAGATGCTTATTACGGAAATTTTTAATTAGATATACTATGAAAACATAAAACATTTGTTTTATGTTTTTTGAATACGATGAATATGATCGAAAAAACCACAAACAATATATAAAAGTCTTCTTAGAAGGAGATAAAAAGTGAAGAAACCATTTTGGATTCCCTTACTCGTTTTGTTTTTCCTATGCATATACACCCGGAGTATTGCCATCGATTATACCGTAAAACCCAATGATACCTTATGGCTGATTGCAAATCAATATGGTCTAAGTGTTCAACAACTCATAAAAAGCAATCCGGAAATTACTGATTCAAGCAAGATTGTGGTGGGTCAAGTGATTACTATCCCATCTCCAAAAGGTCGAGAAGTCCTGACCTACCTCTATGCGGGCACAACCGTTTCCTATCTCAAATCCTTAAATGATACAAACGGAGCGATCAGTACGATTTGTGTGGACTACTTTGATATCTCATCCACTGGAAACCTACTCATCACGCCCATTGACAAAATCGATCCTGCCTTCATCTCCCAAATGCAAAAAAGGGGTGTAATGATCACCCCTTTCATCAGCAATCACTGGAATCGGGCGGTGGGCGTTGCAGCTTTAAACAACCGTGAACTTTTATCCACACAAATCGCAGATCAGATCGAGAAATACAACCTGGATGGGATTAATGTAGACATTGAAAATGTGACCGAACTGCATCGCTCGGCCTATACCGATTTTGTGCGTCTGCTTCGTCAAAAAATTCCAAATGATAAAGTTGTCTCTGTGGCGGTGGCAGCCAATCCAAAGGGTTGGACCACTGGATGGCATGGCTCATATGACTACAGAGCGCTCGCAAGCCATTCTGATTATCTGATGTTAATGTGTTATGATGAGTCTTATCAGGGTGGCCTTCCCGGCCCTATTTCCAGCAACCAATTTCTCAAAGACTCCATTTTATATGCATTAAATAATGGTGTCGCAAAAAGCAAAGTGGTGTTAGGCATCCCCTTCTTTGGTCGATACTGGAAAGAAGGCGATGCCATTGGTGGTTATGGCATTGCAGCCAGGGATGTGGATTACTTAATTGCAACCTATGCATCCAATACCCTCTATGACGAGGCCACCCAATCTACAAAGACGGTGATCACTATTGGAAAAGGAGAGGCCAAGCCAAAACTCTGGGGTGGTAAAACGCTTTCCGAGGGAACCTACACAATTTGGTATGATAATGCCAGGTCAGTTCAGCATAAGCTAGAAACCATTCAGCAATATGATCTTAAAGGGTCCGGCAGTTGGGCATTAGGACAAGAAAATATTGGTATATGGGATTCTTATGTTTCCCTTTTAAATGGGAAGGAACTGCCCGAGGACACCACACCCATCCCTATTCCGGTAACACCCCCACCAATCGATAACCTAGCGCGGCTTCTTTCCATTTTGAACCAATTTGGAAATACGCGTGTGGTAAAATCCGATACCGTTTTGTCGAAAGGCGAAGTGGCGGTTCTTCTTTCCGAACTTTGCTACCTAGATCTTGAACCAAATGGCGTCACCTTCTCGGATACGACCTCCTACTGGGGAAAAGGTCAAGTAAATGCTTTAAAAAGAAGAGGCATTATAAAAGGAGCGGATAACAACATGTATCAGCCCAACAAGCGCATTACTCGAGAAGAGCTTGTGACAATCCTAGAACGTGTTCTGGTTCTTCCAAACACCATTGACTTTTATGATATCAGCTTTAAAGACGTTAGTCCTTCCATGTGGTCCTATTATCCGATTGCCAAACTCAACTTCTTTAACCTGGTGATTGGTGTAAATAAAGACTCGTTTCGACCGCTTGATACCATAACAGCCGGCACAATGTCCATTATATTGGACCGAATCTATAAATATGAATATCCGATGAATGCAGATAAATATATGGAAAAGATCGACCCACTTGGAAGATCATTTGTTGCTCCGCTATATGGCGACCCCACTATTAATCCCAGATAAAATGAAAATATTTTGTAAAACCTGTTTAAAAAATAATATTTTGCACATGCTATCCCTATGAATTTTAAAATTTATGGAGGACATAATGAAAAAAATATTATTTTTTTGTACGCTACTCATTGGATTTTTGGTTGTAGGATGTGGTCAAACCACAGATAACACAGACAACAACAATACCAATGTAGATAACAATGAAAACAACACCACACTTACAAAAACCATTACGTATGACTTTAATGATGCCGCATCCAACTTTGGTTCTGGCATTACAGATATTCCTGCCGGGGACGAAGAAAAGTATAATCTAAACTTTACCCACGAACAAGTGCCTCTTGATGTCACTTCACCCACTCGCGGACTCATGGTTTCAATGAACAATGTTGGAAAAACCGCATTTATCTATATTCGTAAAACGCTTAATGATACAGACGGCCTTAAGCCTGATACCGAGTATGATATAAAATATGATTTTGAAGTTATTTCAAATGCCGGAAATACAGAAAAGGGGAATAAGGTTTATGTAAAAACAGGTGTGATGAATACACTTCCTCTCCCTGAGGAAAAAGATGGAAACATGGCTTTTCGCGGCAATAAGGGAACAGGTGCAAATGATGGGACCGATCTAAAAAAGGTGGGAGATCTCTCCACCGCAAGTGACACAAAATATGAAACCAAGAAATTTAATTATGAGACAAAGATAAAATCTAGTCCACAAGGAGAATTATTTTTAGTGATTGGGCTGGATTCTGAATACACCGGTGAAACAAAAGCATTTATCGACAACATCAATTTCCACATCAATGAAATCAAAGGCTAGTTCCAACTAGCCTTTTTTATGTAAAAAATGTATAAAATTTTCTTTTTAAATCATACTAAAAATAGTTTCAAAAAAATCTATAGGAGGAAGTAAAATATGATTATAGCGCACAATATGCCAGCTATGAATACTTATAAAAATTTAGGAATTACAGCATCGTCTCAACAGAAATCAATGGAAAAATTATCATCCGGTTCAAGAATTAACCGTGCAGGAGATGATGCCGCAGGGCTATCCATTTCTGAAAAGATGAGAGCACAGATTAGAGGACTAAACCAAGCTTCAAGAAATGCAATGGATGGAATCAGTATGATTCAAACCGCCGAAGGGGCGCTCACAGAAACCCACTCTATTTTACAAAGAATGAGAGAACTTGCGGTTCAGTCTGCCAATGATACCAACCAAGAGATTGATAGAGCCGCTCTGCAAAACGAAATGAGCCAGCTCACATCCGAAATCAACCGAATTGGAAATACCACACAATTCAATGGGATGAATCTACTTGACGGAAGCAAATCCGAACTCGCTTCCGCCTCCGAAAGAACGGTGGCAAGAACCGGAAGCGTTGATGACTCTAAAATACAGTATTCGCCGAAGGCGTCCTGGGGTCTAACATCCGATCACTTTGCCATCACAGATGGCTCTGGAAATGCCGGCATTAAGATTACAACGGGTGCCGCCAACACGGACTGGGGCAATCTAAAAGGTGGAACAGATGGATTAAACACCGTTACCATTACAAAAGATGCGGGTGCTGGAACCTTTAAAGTGGACATCCAAGCAACAAGCCAAACCGCTGCAAATGGCTCCATTAAGATTGATGCGGACCAGATGGTTTTAAACGGAGATCAATATGAATATAACAATAACGGCATTACCTTTTCCATCTCCAAATCTGAGTATGATAATGCCAAAGATGGTTCGACCGTAACCATAGATCTTACAAAAGGATCTAGCACTGGTACAGTCAATGCGGCGGGTACCTACACAACCGAAAACTCATGGACCACAAATGAGGGCGGCAATTTCACCCTGAAAAATCTGGCGGTCACAGGAGGGATAAATGATCAAAGGCTCGCCGGCGTAACCAAGGTTAGTATTCAGGCTTCTGATCTGTCCAGTGCAACCAATGCAAAAATCACGGTAAATTATATGGACTCCAGTAATAAGGTGATTAGCTCTGAGGAGTTCTCTCTAGGCGCTGCGATGGCCGCTGGAAATAAAACCATTTCCGCCAATGGGATTTCGTTTGATTTTGGCGCAACCGCCAACGCTGCCGCAAATAAAGAAAATGCGAGCATCACCGTGGATCTTGCCGAGTTTATTGGGACCGAAACATTAAAACACGGCGAAGCAGATAATTCCGCAGCTTTCCATGTGGGAGCAAACGCGTATCAGTCTATCAAATTATCCTTTAATGATATGCGTGCAGAAGCACTTGGCATCACCGGTTCAGGTGCTGTGCCACCCACCGGAGGAGATGAATATTACAAAGAAAGAAATGTGACCAACGGAACCACTTCTACAAATGTGGAAAGATCCCTGGATGTAACCACTGCCGACAGTGCCAATAAGGCGATTATAAAATTAGATGCCGCCCTAAATAAAGTATCACAGGAAAGAAGTAAATATGGAGCAATTCAAAACCGGCTTGAATACACCATCAATAATCTAAACACCGGAGCAGAAAATATGCAAGCAGCCGAATCCCGTATTAGGGACGTAGATATGGCCAAAGAAATGATGAACTTTACGAAGAACAACATTCTTCAACAAGCAGCTCAATCAATGCTTGCTCAAGCAATGCAACAACCAAGAGGCGTGCTACAACTCTTACAATAAACCAAAAGAAAAGGGAAAGCCAGAGGACCAAAATGGCTTTCTTTTTTTGTTATAAATATTGTAAACTGCTTGAATTTTAATTAAAATTGTGTAAAATAGAACTATCTAAAATAAGATGGAGGACTCTATGAACTGGATTACCATTACTCTAATCGTCATTGCTGTGATCGCTGTTATTGTGGGACTACTTGTGCTATTGTATAAGAAAAAAGTGGTTCCAAAATATAATGAATACGAAAGCTTGTTAAATGAAAACAAAATTGTGTTGTCTATATTTATTATTGATAAATATAAAGACAAGCTCGCAAATCAAAACTTTCCAAAATCTGTTGTCGAACAAATTCCAAAGGTAGCGAGACTCAGAAAGTTCCCTCTGGTCAAAGCAAAAGTGGGAACACAGATCATGACTTTGATTGTGGATGAAAGAATCTTTAAAAGGGTTCCAGTAAAAAAGATGGTAAAAGCCGAACTTGCTGGTATGTATCTGATGAATATAAAATAAGGGGTGTATAATGAGTAAACTAAATAAGATTGCATTAATAATCGTATCGATCATTATTTTTATACTTTTTTCACCTTATATCCTTGCTTGGATCTTTATCCCTCTTATCAATCTCATTTCTGGATCTTCTTTTTCAATTACCCTTACCAATGCGACAAGGTCTGGCATTCAGGGCTTTTTTGCGATTGCAACCATTATTGGTGCCCTCTACTATTACCTAAACATCCTTGAAAAGGGTGGCTCTAAGGTAAAAGAACAGGGAACTTCTTATATGGGAACCATCAACGACCTTAAAGATTTAACCGGAACAGATGGTTTTGTTTTATCCAAAAATGTACGACTTTCCCTTAAACGAAGTTTTGAACACGTGGCCATCGTGGGTCCGACTGGATGTGGAAAATCCACAAGTTTCTTTATTCCAAATCTACTCGAACTCAACGGGAAAACATCGGTTGTTGTAAGTGATCCTAAAAGCGAAATGCATGATCTTACAAAACAATATTTAATTAATCTGGGTTATAACGTTATGAAGTTAGATCCTTTTAATGCAACGATCCGGTATAATCCTCTTTTAATCGCAGGAGATGACACAGAATTAAAAGAGATTGCCCAACTCGTGATGATTAATGGAAATAAGAGTTATGAAATTGGAACGGGTGGACATAGTGGAAACACAGAATGGTTGTCCATGTCTGAACCTCTTCTTGTAGCCTCTTTCATCTTTGTTAAACACAAAGGACTCAAAAAAGATATTCCGGAAGCCATGAAAATTATTCTCTATAAAAATATTGAGCAGCTCGATAAAATCTTTTCAGAGGTTCCGGCTGCCCACCAAGAATTTATGATGTTTGCTCAATCCAAAGAGGCAACCAAAACCATGTCAAGTATCAAGGTGACACTAGCCAATGCGCTGAAACTATTCAATGATGAAAAAATTAAGACCTTCGTTGAGACCCCTTTTTCTAAGAAAATAGAAGATGGGAAAGAAATTTTTACACCTCAGTTTAACAAGTTGTTTCACCCAAAGGTTCTACGGGATAGGCCCACTGCACTCTTTGTATGTGTGCCTGAAAGAAAATCGCTCTTTGCTATGCCGCTTATGTCTGTATTCTACTCTCAATTGCTAAACAAATGTATGGACTTTGCAGAGGGCAATGACTATACACCCGTACTTTTTATGCTAGATGAGTTTGCGAATATCGGTACCCTTCCTAACTTTGCAAGTATTGTGGCCACCGCACGTAGCAGAAAGCTCGGCGTATCTATTGGTATACAAGGGATGGAGCAATTAAAGGCAAATTATGGCGAGGAAACCGCTCACAATATACTAAATAATCTAAAGGCAAAAGTTTTTTACTCAGGTCTGACTGGAACGTCTGCAGAATATGTTTCTCAACTTTCCGGATTTACTACTATTAAATCTGAAAGTGTAACCAAACAGGAAAACGGAGAGTCAAAGTCCGTGTCTGAACAAAGGCGGGAGTTGATCACCGCGGATGAAGTCAGAAGGCTTCATGAGGATAAGGTTCTGATCATCGCCCATAATAAGAATGTGGTGATGGATGAGGCCAATTCCTGGTTTAAACAAAAACGTTACACGAGCAAGGTAAAAACAGGTTGACAATTATTATAGTAATTATAAAATTGAATTTAATTTTGAGGAGGAAAAATGGAAGAAGAAAAGAAAGAAACGAGGAACAAATGTTCTGTTTGCCCATTTGTGATCTCACTACTACTTTGCTCTCTTATTATCATCGTTGTTATGATCTGCAATTTTGTTTACATCAATGGACGCGTTGAAAGAGAACTAGAAGACCAGATGGCACAAATGGCGCAATACGGAGAAGAATATCTAGAAAGCTTTAATGAAAGTGATTTCAAAAGTGATAGTTTTGCTTCCGCAGCAGCTTACTTTATCTATCCACTACTTGGTCCACTTGTTTTATCTCTTGGATTTGCAAAAGTAGGTGCAGGCTTAGATTCATCTAATTGTTGTAAAAAATAAAATTAGTAAGCGACCAAAAAAGTCGCTTTTTGATTGTAAATCTTCTTTTGATGTGGTAATATACAATTAATAATGAAGGTTCGTTATGCTCGATATATGCTTACTCGGTACAGGCGGTATGATGCCTTTACCAAAAAGATTCTTATCTTCTGCCCTTATGCGGTATAATGGTAGGATGCTCCTACTTGACTGTGGAGAGGCCACCCAGATTTCACTAAAAATCTTGGGATGGGGCTTTAAAAACTTGGATGTGATCTGTTTTACACATTTTCATGCAGACCATATCAGCGGTCTTCCTGGCATGCTTTTAACGCTTGCTAATTCAGGTCGAACCGAACCCCTTACCATTATTGGTCCAGTGGGTGTTGAGCGGATCGTGAACTCACTTCGGTGTATTGCTCCTGAGCTTTCGTTTGATATCTCATTTGTAGAGATGTCAAATGAACATCCCAGATATGCTTATGGTGACTACCAGATTAGTGCATGCGAAGTAACCCATACCACAACATGTCTTGCTTATAAAATAGACATTGAACGGAAGGGGAAGTTTAATGCTCAAAAAGCAGAGGAACTTGGTATCCCTGTTCGTTACTGGAAATTGTTGCAAAATGGACAAAATATAGAAGGCTTTACACCCGAAATGGTTTTGGGAGAACAGCGCAAGGGATTTAGGGTTTCATACTGTACGGACTCAAGACCAGTTGACCATTTGATTCCCTTTATCTTTGAATCAGATTTATTTATCTGTGAGGGCATGTATGCCGAAGACAGTGAACTAGAAAAAGCGCTCGAACGAAAACATATGCTATTTAGTGAAGCAGCAACGCTTGCAAAGAAAGCGAACGTCTCAAAACTTGTTTTAACACACTATAGCCCTTCTTTGGCTTATCCAGAAGATTTTATTGACACTGCAAAAAAAATATTCCCCAATACCACGCCTGGCTATGATCGATACTGTACCGTTTTAAAATATGAGAATGAAGGATGTGAATAGTATGAAATACCTTTGGATCGCTCTTGCTTTTATCTTAGTCGCTTTTGGCTTCTACTTTTATGTAACCGAAATTGATACCGGCATTCGCAACCAAAAGGCCAAAAAACTGATTAAACAAATTGAAGAAATGGATAAAAACCTCGCGTTCGACTATCCAAATACGCCTCTTGAAGTGATCAAAATGAATAACCTCATTGTTCAATTCTTATATGGAGATTATATGAATGAAAAGGCAATGCAAAAATACCTGATCTATATGATTGAGGTGCAACGAAAATTTTTGGATACTGAACTCCTTGAAAACAATGATTTAAATCTGCAAATAGCCAAGCTAAAAACGGATTTAAACGAATTTAAAAAACAAAAAATAAAGATTATTAGCACCCAAGAAGTCGAAACGGAGAATGATGGGTTTCTATCCCTTATTAAAGTAATTGAAACCACAAATGTAAGTGAGAACATGTATAAGGAATATGGACTCCGAATCGATGCAACAGGGCAATGGAAGATCTTTGGATTTAAAAAAACGCCACAATTTTTTATCGATTAGGGTGATAAAGTGAAAACAGAAAATATAAAAATTTTGGGCATCGAAACCTCTTGTGATGAAACTTCTGCATCCGTGGTTTGTGATGGGAGAGAAATTCTTTCCAATTCAATTTATAGTCAGATTGATTTACATAGTATATATGGAGGGGTGGTTCCTGAGGTGGCGTCGAGAAGTCATATCGAGAAAATCAATCCTATTCTTTTGGATGCACTAAAGAACGCATCCATTGATTTCCCTGATCTCGATGCAGTTGCTGTTACCTACGGTCCGGGGCTTGTGGGCTCTTTACTAGTCGGACTTTCTGCTGCAAAAGCCATCTGCCTTTCCTCCGGCCTCCCACTCATCGGAATCAATCATATCGAGGGGCACATTTGTGCAAACTACTTGAGTAGTCCCACGCTCTCTCCTCCCTTTTTATGTCTAGTGGTTTCAGGGGGCCACACACAGATTGTACTGGTTAAAGAAGACCTTGTATATCAGACATTAGGCAAAACAAAGGATGATGCTATTGGAGAAGCCTACGATAAAATTGCACGGGTCCTAGGGCTAGGGTATCCTGGCGGTCCCAAAATAGACCGACTTGCCAAGGAGCTAGGTGGAATGCAAAGTGAAGGTCTCTTTCCAAGAGCCTATTTAGAAGAAGGCTCTTTTGATTTTAGTTTTAGTGGTGTCAAATCCTCTGTCATCAATTATATCCATACATTGAAAATGAAGGGAACTGAAATCGATATTCGAAAGATTGCTTTTGAATTTCAAGAAGCCGTGCTCGAAGTTGTGGTAGAAAAACTCATCCAGTCTGCAAAAATCCATCATGTGAATCAGATTGCAGTGGCTGGCGGAGTTGCCGCAAACTCTAGACTGCGTGATTTACTGAACCAAAAGTGCTCCGAACTTGGGCTACATCTATTCTTACCGCGTGTCGATTTGTGCACGGATAATGCCGCCATGATCGCATCTGCCGGCTATTATAGATATAAAGCAAGCCTTTTTTCCAATTTGAGATTAAATTCGATTCCAAATGAGACATTTCATTCATAAGATAAGTTGCCAGCTTGTCTTTTTTTAATGTCATTTAAATCAATTTTTAGACACTTTATATAATGAAACCGTTACCTCTTTTCTTACGCTTTATAGTAAAAGATGAAAGGAGGTATTTTACTTACTACTGATACAAAATTTTAAATTAAATCTAACTAGGAAAATAAAATGAATATTCATATAAGATAAATGTTGGAGTGTTTATCTTATACAAAAAGGTATCCAAGTGGGGATACCTTTTTTCATTCTAATGTTTGGAACGTCTTTTTTTCTCATGACGCTCACGCTTTTTGGGTTCTTCTTCTTGTATTTTAAAATGTGCAATCTCATTTTCTAAGTCCTTTTCATATGTAGGCTCATCCGGTAAGATCTCATCCTTTCTCTCCTTTTTTCCGCGCTCATGTCGCCTTTGTCTTTTGGATTTTGGATGTTCTTCCTCTTTCGGAAAGTATTTATCATATAGTGGTGAATCCTTTTCTACTTTTTGATAACCACTTAAAGAAATGATTTCTTTTTTTTCATCATCTTCTCTAGGTAATAATTGATAAGGGATCCCTAGATCTGAGTAAAATTTATCTTTATAACTATCATACACCTCTCCCGCCCTAGGAAATGTGTATGGGTTGACGATCCGTCTTCTCATGCGTCTTCTTTTTTGGTTGCCCGAAGAAGCCACTACATTTACGCTGGATACTGCTGTCAATCTATCGGGAGGACAAATTCCTTTATACATCATATAGTATCCATCCTTATGATCGTTATCCTCTATAATCTTACTTGCCGGTTCTATATTCACGATCTCTTTCTCATAGACACCATTTTCATAAATCATTTCTTTATACTCTGTGCTGTCCACTCTATCCTTCTGATAAGGTGATTCCTTCTCTTTTCCATTGGTGATAATTGTGACATGATTGGATGGATCCATGGTATTGAGATCTTCGTACTCACCTTTATCCTCTTTTTTGCCTCCCTTTATGGATGCCGGTGCTTGCTGCATCATCCGTCCTCCTTTTTGCTCAACCGGCCGCTCCTCCCTATATTCCAGTACATCCTTTTTATGATCAAACTCCTCACCTATATACCCCACGAGCATGTTTCCTTTATTGGAAGAGATCAAAAGCGCTTTTATATCCTTAAAATGGATTTTTAAATCCGTAATGTCTTTTGTCCATTCTCCTTTATTTTTTACAGCAATTTTACAGATCTGCCTTTTGATTTTTTGCCGGTTTTCTTGGTAGATTATGTTTAAATCATACACGTTCTCCATATTGCCGCCCTCTTGTAGAAAAATCTCCAACATCACCTGATCGTTTAGCTCCATGACCTTGGCATATCCTGCCAGATTCGTATTTTTGCTCTCTTTGTTTTTAAAGACAACCAAAACTCTATTATACATAAAAACCTCTTGCATTTCTTTATTACAAAATATGCAAAAGGCTAGATTATAATTCCAACTACCTGATTTTATCTCTGAGTTTCTTAAAAAAGTGTTCCTTTCTTAGGGAAAGAATTCTGATCTTTTGATTAGAGGCTTTCACTGTAATGATATCGTCATTCTTTAGGCTATGGATCTCCTGACCGTCCAGATTTAGATTGGGCACCTCTTTCATATCTTTTACATCTGAAATCAGCTTCATTGTGACCGTGTCCCCCTCTGAAATCACTAATGGCCTTGCACGAAGGCTATGAGGGCAGATCGGAGTGAGCACAATATTTCCACCATCGGCCTTTAAAATGGGGCCTCCCGCCGAAAGATTATAGGCAGTGGATCCCGTTGAGGTAGCCACAATCATTCCATCTAGGAAATAGGTGTCAACATAAATAAGATTAATGTAAATCTCAACACCAATCAGTCTTGCCATCTGTCCTCTACCTACCACCACATCATTGATTGCAAAATATTGTTTTTTAGAGGTCTTGCCAATGGAGGCAAGTAGCGCATTTCGTTCTTCAACCTCATATCGATTGCTTAGGATCTTCTTTAAATCTGCTTTTAAGGTTTGCGGTGTCATTTCAGTCAAAAATCCAAGTTTCCCCACGTTTAATCCAATAAACAGCGGATTTTGGTCTTTAAACCCCCTGATGGCGCTAATCATTGTTCCGTCTCCGCCAATAGAGATAACCAGGTCAACCCCGTCTTCTGCCGGTCTTTCCTCCTTATGCCTTGAAAATACACACTCAAGCTTCTCCTCTTTTAAAATCCCTCGAATCTTTTTGGCATACTCTTCTTTGGGATCCTTTTCAAGATTCGTATAAACCAATACCTTTTTCATATCGTACCTACTTCTTATTTAATTCCTCTTTTAAAATCTGAGCCACTTTCTGATTCATGCCAGGTAGCTTTGCAAGCTCTTCTACGTCTTTTTGTCGAATCTCCTCTATGCTCTTATAAGTTTCCAGTAGTTTCATTTTTCTCTTTTCGCCGATTCCCGGAATCTTATCTAATTCTGATTTAAATAAATTTTTATGATGCACCTTTTTAAAATAGCCAATGGCAGAACGGTGTACCTCATCCTGAATCCTCACCAAAAATTTATAAAGTTCACTTGTTGGATCCAGTTCAATCTCTCTTTTATGATAATATATTTTGCTCGTTCTGTGTTTGTCATCCTTCACCAATCCACAAATCGGAACCTCAAGACCTATTTTTTCTAGAATTGCATCCACCTGGAGCTTTCCATCAATGATAATAAGGTCCGGGTACCTATCAAATTTTAGATCCTCCTGCTCATATCTCCTAAATCTTCTACTCACCATTTCGAGCATACAGGCGGTATCGTTTGGACCCTCAACCGTCTTTATTTTAAATTTACGGTATTCACTCGGGGTTTTTTCCCCATTTGTGAAAACAACCATCGATCCCACATTGTCTACTCCACTGATGTTTGAAATATCATAGGCCTCTATCCGTTCCAGAAAATTTGAAATTCCTAGCGTTTCCGCGAGTACGGAAAGCACTTTATGCTTCTCCTTTTTGGTTTGGTAAGCCTTTACATTCTGATCCAACAGAATCTCCGCATTTTTGCTTGCGAGTCGAAGCAGTTTCTTGTTTCTGCCCTGTTTTGGCACCAGAATCTTGACTCGTTTCTTAAGGCTATGCAAAATAGTTCTTTCAATCTCGTCTGATTCGCTGCATTCTTCTTCTAACAAAATTTCGCTTGGCAGATCAATGTTTTCTAGATAGTATTGTTTTAAAAATGAACTGATAATTTCACTATTTTCAACATCCTTTTTTTCCTCGAAAAGATAGTGCTTTCTTTCCACAAGCTTTCCATCTCGAATCACAAAAATCTGAAGAACCTGCTTATCCATTATGCTCGAACGTGCCAGTGCAATCATATCCTGCCTTCGATCATCTGTGGTATTAATCTTTTGGTCCTCTGATATTCTCTTGACCAGCATAATTTTATCTTTTACATTTCGTGCCTCTTCAAATTTCAACTCATCTGAATAATTTTTCATAAGAGCAGAAAGGAGATCTAGCACCTCTTTTTCGTTTCCTTCTAAAAATTCAATCGCCTTATTTACCCTAATCCGATACGCATCCTCATCAATGTAATGCATGCAAGGTGCCAAACACATGCCCATATCATAATTGAGACATGCCCTATCCTGATTTTTAAATGTCTTTTGATTGCACCTTCTCAAACTATATATATCCAGCAGAATCTCAATGATCCCTTTTGCATATTCTGTATCTGGAAAGGGCCCATAATATTTTGAGCCATCTTTTTCTAAGTATCTTGTGTACAATATTCTTGGATAGGTTTCACTCGTGGTTACTCGAATGTATGGATAGGTTTTGTCATCTCTTAATAGGATGTTGTATCTGGGCCTGTACCTTTTAATAAAATTGCATTCCAAGATAAGAGATTCCTCTTCTGTGTCCGTTACGATATATTCCATCCTGTGTATGTTCTCAACCAATTTTATCGTTTTAATGTTTTGGCTTTCTTTGTTCATAAAATATTGGGAAACCCTTTTTTTAAGGTTCTTTGCCTTTCCAATATAGATGACAATGTTTTCTTTGTTGTACATTACATAGATCCCTGGTGTTTGTGGTAGATTCTCTACCCATATCTTTGGATTAAATTTCTCCTCGCTCATTTTTTATTAACATCCGTGTGCATCCCCGTTCTCTGGAGATTTCTAAGTTTTTCTAGCTGTTCTCTCTTTCTATCATCGTCCGACTTATCTCCACTAGAGAGTTTGGAAAATTGTTCGCCTAGTTTGCTTTGACATTTCTCGCAGAATCTTCCTGATTTAATCGGTGCTCCACACTTCTCACAATAAATGCTCACGCTGCTCGAATCCGAAATGGCAAGCCTTCCATCTCTCAAAAATCTCATAATCACTTCTTCTTCTACACCCGTTTTTTCCGCGACCTCTTGCATATTTGCATTCGGATGGTCATATAGGAAATCTTTTACCACCTTGAATTCCTCATTTTCAAGCTTTTCACAATCAGCACAGATTTTCTTTCCCGCTACACTGTTAAAAATCTTTCCACATTTTTTGCAATTCTTCACTTCCATCATTATCATTTCCTCCTAATTATTTACTAACATCGTATATATTTTTTCAATGTCTTTTTCGTTCTCTTTTTTATCCTCATACTTCGGAATGATATGCATATGAAAATGCATCACCGTTTGTCCAGCAATCGTCCCATTATTTTGGATGATATTTAAACCCTCCGGACTGAATTTTTCTTTGAGCAAGACTGCCATCCGCTTTGTCACCTTCATGAGATCATTCATTTTTTCCTCTTCAATTTCATAAATATTGTCATAATGACCCTTCGGTATGACCAACATATGACCTGTTGATTGTGGATGAATATCCAGAATCACGATGAAGTTTTCGTCCTCGTACAATTTGTAGGTCGGAATTTCTGCTCTAACAATTTTACAGAATACACATTCTTTGCTTTCCATGTAACCTCCTATAATTCTAATATAATCGTAACCGGCCCATCACAACTCAAACTGAGTTCCATTTCGGATCCAAATGCCCCTTCTGCCACTTTATAGGGATATTGTTCCCTCAAATCGTGTAGAAAATGTTGATATATTTTTTGCGCCACTGGTTTTTCTGCTGCGTCTGTATAACTTGGTCTTGTTCCTTTTTTTGCGTCTCCATAGAGTGTGAAATTCGGAATCACCAAAATCTCGCCCTGAATATCCAAAAGAGAAAGATTCATCTTGTCATTTGCATCCTCAAATATTCTCATTTGGATCGTTTTTTTAACCATTTGCTCTACTAAATTTTGTTCATCTGCCTCATCTTTTTGTGTAATGCCAAATAGAATTGCAATGCCTCTTTTGATTTCTCCAATCGTCTTTCCGCCTACACTGACACTTGCCTGTCTCACTCTTTGAAGTACAATTTTCATCTCTCACCCACTTATTCTTACCACATCCATCACATTTTTAATCCGTTTAATACTATTGATCAGTTTCTCTAATTGTTCCCTATTCAATAATTCAACCGCCACTGTAAAGATGGCTTGTTTTTCAATGGTCTTGGCATCAAATAGCTTAATCGGAATCTTGGCGTCACTAATGGCTTTGGTCACATCAACCAGCAGACCTTTTCTATCCGTAGCAATAATTCGAATGTCCGATCGATAGTACACATTGGTCTGTCCTTTCTTCCATTCTGCCGGAAGCAGCTTCCTTTTTTCATCTCCTGATAGCAGAATAATATTTCTACAGTCTGTTCGATGTACAGAAACGCCTCTCCCCTTTGTAATGTATCCAACGATCTCATCTCCCGGGATGGGATTACAACACTTCGCATGGTTGATGGCCACATCTCCAATCTCACTGATCAATACACCACTTTTGGCCTTATCTCCCCCCTGCCTTTCTTTAATGCTCTTTTCTAGCACCTCATCAACCGTGATCTCTTTTTGGTTTTCCTTTTCATAATAACTATATAATTTATTGACGATCTGGCTTTCCTTTAAGTCCCCATGCCCTATGAGGGTATAGATCGCATCAAAGTCCTTGACGCCATACTTCTGTAATACCTGCTCTTTCCATTTGGGTCTTAATAGTTCCTCCAGTCTTATCCCCTTTTTCTTTGCTGCTTCCTCGAGTAATTCTTTTCCCTTTACAATAGATTCATCCTTTGAAAGTTGTTTAAACCACATCGATATTTTGCTTCTGGCCTGCTGAGTCTTCACCATAGAAAGCCAGTCTCTGTTTGGTCCTTTCGAATTCTGAGAAGTAATAATTTCAATCCGATCCCCTGTTTTAAGCGTATAATCAAATGTCACAATCTTATCGTTTACCTTTGCACCCACCATCTTATTCCCCACAGCGGAGTGTATGTAATAAGCAAAGTCGATTGGGGTCGATCCTTGAGGAAGCGCCACAACATCCCCCCTCGGAGAGAACACATACACTTCATCGTTAAAGACATCCAGCTCTAACTTAATGTTATTGACAAACTCATTTGAGTTGGTGGAAGCTGTCTTTTTCCACTCAAGCACCTCTTTTAACCAAGTAAGCTTTTCCGCAAGACGATCGTTTGTATTTTTGATCCCCTCTTTATACATCCAGTGCGCGGCAATCCCGTTTTCTGCGATTCTATGCATGTCATAGGTTCTGATTTGAACCTCAAATGGATTTCCCTTTTTATCAAGCAATGTGCTATGAAGAGACTGATACATGTTGGCCTTCGGCATCGCAATATAGTCTTTAAATCGCCCGGGTAGGGGTTTATAAAACTCATGCATAATACCCAAAACTTCATAACAATCCCTAATCGTGGTTACAATTACCCTTACTGCAAAAAGATCGTAGATCTCATCTAATGTTTTGTTTTTTGAGTGCATTTTTTTATAAATACTAAAAAAGTGTTTTGCTCTTCCCTGCACTTCTCCTTTTATATTGGATTTGGCAAGCTCTGTTTCAAGCTGGTGAATGACCTGATTTACAATCTCTTCTCTTTCACTTTTTCGAATGTTAATCTTATTGACTAGATCATAATAAATTTCGGGTTGTAGATAACGAAGCGATAAATCCTCGAGTTCAATCTTAATTTTGGAAATCCCCAGACGATTCGCCAGGGGAGCATAAATATTCAACGTTTCCTTTGCAATCTCTTGCTGTTTCTCCTCTGAAAGATATTTTAGGGTACGCATATTGTGGAGACGATCTGCAAGCTTAATCAGGATGACACGAATGTCACTTGACATCGCAAGAAACATCTTCCGGTAGTTCTCTGCCTGAATTTCTTGTTTGTCAACGTTGGTGGCCTCTTTATAGGTGATCGCCGTTAGCTTGGTGACCCCTTCCACCAGATTTGCCACCTCTTCACCAAACTCACTCTTCACAGAATCATAGGTTGCTTCTGTGTCTTCCACCACGTCATGTAGAATAGAAGCCACCAGACTCTCCATATCCAGCTCTAACTCCGCAATGATGAAAGCCGTTTCAAGCGGATGGAGAATATAGGGTTCCCCTGACTTTCTGGTTTGGTTTCGATGCGCCTCTCCCGCAATTTTATATGCCTTTTCAAGCATCGTAAAATCGGCATCCGAATTGTATTCACTTATTTTGCTTTTTAACCTTTCAAACATGTCATCAAACATAATGCCCTCTACAATTCAATTTCATCTATAATAAACAACGTTCTTTCTCTCATCAAATCATACTCGTATGGCACTTTCTCTTTGTTCCCTTTTGAATCGATCACCACTCTGACAACTGGTCTTGTCAACATCTTCAGATTTTGTCTCGACACAATTCCCTTACAGCCATTACTAAGTAAAACAGCCTGTCCTGTTGGATAAACGGCCACATGTTTTTTAAAATGTTCAAACAGGTCAGGATCAAGCTCTGTTTGGGTCAATTGCTCCAACTCTTCAAACACTTCATAGGTTCTCCTTTTTTGCATCCATGGTTTTGGATTCATCATGTTGTCAAACTTATCGCAAATCGTAACCAGCCTTGTGAGTTCACTAATCTGATCTTTTTTGATTCCAAATGGGTAACCACTTCCATCACATTTTTCATGATGGAGTTGTACGATATTTTTGGCATACACGGGAAAGTTAATATCGGAGTTAAAAATATTGTATCCCAGTTGAGCATGTTTTTGCATAATCTTTTTCTCTTCTGCCGTCAACTTCCCCGGCTTATTTAAGATGGCATCTGGGATTAATAAATAACCCATGTCATGCACCATTGCTCCCAGTGTGAGGTCTTTTAATTTTCGTACATTAAAGATATACGATCCAACCACCGTGGCGGTGATGCTTACATTGATGCAGTGTTCAAATATGTCTCTCTTTTTCGACCTCAATTTATAAATATTGACTACATAATCATTGTTGGATAAGATTTCTTCCAAAACGTTGGTCACAACGTTATACAGGCTGATAAACTCTATTTTTTGTTTAATAATATAGTTCTTAAACATCTCTTTAATTGCCACTTTTCCTGCCTGTAAGGTTTCGGTGGTGGCAACGTCCTTTATTTCGATTCCTTCTGAGATCTCATCCTGGATGTAGACTCTCTCTACACCCAGCAGTTTTAGTTTATCAATATAAGATGTTCTGATTGCACTTCCAGAGTGCAGTAGCACCCTGCCCAGCTCATCATAGACTGCCTTGGCCAATACGTCTCCATCTTTGATTAAATCTAATCTAACACTCCTCATATGTACCTTCCCAACTTACTTTTTTAGTTCCGATTTTTCATTCTCCATAACCGCTCCCCATTTTATTCTTTACAAAAATCTTTGAATATTTTTTCCAACTTTTCTTTTGCCTCCATTTTATTCTCGCCCTTTATGCTAAAGTAATATTTTATCTTTGGTTCTGTCCCGGATGGCCTTACACAGATAAAGCTTCCATCCGAAAGGGTGTAATATAAGACATTGGATCTTGGTAGTCCTGTTGAGCACACTGTTTTTAGAAGCAGATTGGTTTTGGTATCGTTTTCATAATCAATAAACTCTGTTACACCAATCCCTGCTATCTCCTTGCGTACGTTCTCACGATATGCCTTCATCAGTGACTTTATTTTGTCTGCCCCCTCTTTGCCAGAATAGACAAATGATTTCACCAAGTCTTCATAGTAGCCATATTTCTTATAGATATTCTCCATGTATTCAAACACGGTGATACCTTTGCTCTTACAAAAGGCCATTAGTTCTGCCACAAGCATACTAATCACCACAGCATCTTTGTCCCGCACATGGGTTCCTTTTAAATAACCATAGCTCTCTTCAAAGCCGAAAGCAAAAGAGTAGTCTCTTTCATTTTCACACCGATTAATTTCCTCTCCTATGTACTTAAACCCCGTTAGGACATTGACAAGTGTCGCCCCATGCTCCCTCGTAATATCATTTACAAGGTTGGTGGATACGATGGATTTCACAATGATTTCATTGCCCTTATATTTTTCTACATTTTTTAACTCACTTAATATATATTCAGTTAGAATGGATCCAATCATATTTCCTGTAAAAAGATGATATTCCCCACCTGCATCTCTAACCATCATACCAAGTCGATCCGCATCCGGATCCGTTGCAATCACGACGTCAGCTTCTACCTTTTTGGCAAGCTCTACTCCTAGTTTATAAACCTCCACATACTCTGGGTTTGGGTTTGGGACAGTGGTGAAATTTGGATCCGGAGCCTCTTCTTCTGGCACAACATGCACATTGGCAAATCCCATCTCGTCTAAAATTCTTCTCACCATTTTGTTGCCTGCCCCGTTTAGTGGTGTGTACACAATGTTAATTTCTCCTCCAAAAGTTTCGCAAATCTTTGGATAGAGTGATTCCTTCTTAATTTGTTGAATATACTCATCATCCACTTCTTTTCCGACTGTGTTATAAAGTCCTTTTTCTCTCGCCTCTTCCTCGCTGAGCATCCTAATCGTGGAATAATCATTGATGGCGTTCACTTCTTCCATGATTCTTAAATCGATGGGTTCGGTGATTTGGCCCCCATCTGACCAGTATACTTTATAGCCGTTGTATTCTTTTGGGTTATGGCTTGCAGTAATCATGACCCCTGCTATACAGTTATAATAACGGACCATAAATGAAAGCACGGGAACTGGACGAATTTCATCGGATATATAGGTCTTAATTCCATTTGCATTCAGACAAAGTGAAACATAGTGTGCAAACTCTTTAGACATATGACGAGAATCATAACTAATCGCCACCTGTGGCATTGAAACGCGTTGTGCCTTGATATAATTTGCTAGACCCTGCGTTGCTTTGGTAACCGTATAACGATTCATTCTGTTTGTACCTGCTCCGATAATCCCCCTCATCCCTGCTGTGCCAAACTCAAGCTCTGTGTAAAAGCGATCCTCAATCTCCTTTTCGTCCTGTAATCCTCTGAGCTCATTTTTGGTTTCTTCATCGATTGAATCTGAGCCTAGCCAGCTGTCATATCTTTCTTTATAACCCATTTTGCTCTCCTTCCATTTTTATCTTTTGTATTCTATTTATTCATTCTCTGCTTCAGGGTAAGGATTGTCTGTTTGAAGCTGAAAATGATAGTTCTCTGATTTAGTTGTCTCAACCGTTTGTGTAAAGTCTGCGTACCCTGACTTTTTAATTGTGATCGCATTGGTTCCTTTAAATAGATAGGTCGTAACCGGGGAATCCCCCAGATAGTTCCCGTTAATATAAACCTCTGCGTTGGCAGGTGTGCTCTCAATCGTCGTTTTAAAGGTGGTGCCATCGCTCTCTAGTGGCACGCTAACTGTCATGTTTCGCTCAACTGTTATGCGAATACTCTTGTCCTTAAATCCTTTTTTGGTAAAATTGAGTGTGTAGTTCCCCAGTGGAAGCTCCACCTGATTGTTATAAATCTTTTCAACATCGGTTATATCATTTAGATTGTCTGTATACGTATGGTTAATTATTTTATCCTCTCTACTGATGTGAACATAATAGTCGCCAATGTTCACTTTCAATGTAACCAAAGCCGTTTTCAGGTTTACGTTGCTAAGGTCGATCTCCTCGATTTCTCTTTCCTTCACCGTGACCGTCAACGGAATCGACTCAATGTCTAATTTTTTCACCAGGAGTTTATATTCTCCTGCTTTCAAAGCCACCTTATCAATTTCTTGAATTGGGAAGGCTCCCTTGCCGTCAATCTCAACCTCTGCGCCTTGCAGATAGTCAGGATAAATAAAACGAATTCCACCCATATATTCTTGAATGGATATACTGTAGATGGTGTCCCCGTATCCTTTCATACTCACAATCGCTCGATCAAGCACTTCTGATAGAGGGACTGTTTCGTTTTTATAATGAAGCACCAGCGTTTCTTCCATTTTGTAAACATCTTTTCCTACTGTCACCTTCTTATTTAAGTAGTCCACACTAAATTTTTCTATATCCTGGATCTTCAAAGCATCCCTATTTTGTTTTATTAGGTTTACCGCCTTATTTTCTTCATTGTACGTAACATATACAATATCGCCAATGTATACTTCCTGCTTTGCCATAATCATATCGTCCATATCGACATACTTGGTTGAACCAAGCAAGGTCATCTCTTCCATTTCCGCCTTTTCTTCTATGTCAAAAATGGAGAGGCTATTTTGATTAAAACTGAGTTCCACTATCACCCCGAGTTTGGTTGCTTCTGTTGCCTCTCCTAGGTTTACATCCTCTAGGTTGAGCTGCATTTTCTCGCCTTTAAAATATTTAAATACGAAGAAAAAAACAACAGAACACAAGGCCACGCCCACCAAAATGGTGATGGCCAGAAAACTTGCGAAACTGGTATCTTTTTTATCCATCATTCCTCCAAGAAATTACTTAAACATAGTATAATACTATTTTTTTCTTTTTCCACTCTTTTTTTAAAGTTTTTGTTGATCATAACAAATCAAAAACGCTGTGATAATGAGTATATTGTTGACACTAATATAAGAAAAGGTGATATCCACCATGCTATGAGCAAGGACCAAGAGATACGACATAAGT
Source organism: Eubacteriales bacterium (assembly GCA_031549455.1). GTDB lineage: Bacteria > Bacillota > Clostridia > Lachnospirales > JAKSVV01 > JAVBPT01. The sequence continues at coordinate 72,878 of JAVBPT010000005.1, read as the reverse complement.
TCTCCTCGCGTATTCCCTGCCTTTTTAATCGCTAGATAAAGAAGCAAAGTAAAAAGAATAAGCGATAGGATCCCGTAGTTCAAACACATCTGAAGCAGCCCATTATGCACCAAGCGTAACCGATATTTCCCTTCCTTTCGCACCTGATACCTTAAGTACTCCTCATATCCAAAGCCTTGTGGATTTTCTCTAATAAGTTCCACCGCTTCCTTATAGTAACTAAGTCGCAAACTCATGTCTCGCTTCATAATGTCCAGTTCAATCCGATCCCTATACTTTACAAAGATAAATAAAATCATTAAGGAAAGAACCAAAACGGATCCCAGTATTGCCTTACTCGCCATCTTCCTCCACACCTGTTTTGAAAGTAAATGGTAACAGAAATAGGAAAAGTATACCAGCGTAATCAGATAAACCGTCCTGCTATTGGTTAAGACAATACCTAAGATTAAAAAGAAAGAGGAGGCCATCTTAAACGTCATCCACTTTGTTGGCTTTCCCGGATATGGATTCTTTAAATTTAGAAGCAATGTGAGCGCAAAAAAGAGATAGATCGCTAATGTATTGGCATATCCAAAAGTGGATTCAAACCGTCCTTCTCTGTAGCAACTTGGAAAGAAAAGGGTTATATTTAGATACAACGCAGATACAATGATTGCACATTTCGTGATAAAAGATGTGAAATAGAGCGTGTTCAGTTTTTTCAGCTGTAACAACGCAAAGTAAAGCATCTGCATCTCCAAAATCTGTAATGTACCATAGATCGTGCTAGTGATGGGCACTGTTCTATGAAAAATGAGGGTGTTAACCAAGTGGCTACAAGAGGGCAAGAGTAAAATGAGAAACAAAACGCATGCCATCTTGGTATCACCCAAGTAAATGCTTCGGTTGACCAGACAAGCGCACACACTAAAAATGGTAAGAAAAACGACAGCCCAAATAAAATCTTTTTCAAAATATAACCCTGTAAAAAGGGGGGAAAAGATTATAAATGCATAGAACAGAATTCCAAAACCTTCTTTATTTTTCATAAAATTATTATAGCCAAAAACTATGTTTTGTCAATCACCCAAAGTTTTGATTTGCTTTTTGGAACACAAAAAATACACCCGAAAGGTGTATCCATTTTACTCCATTACCGTTTGATCAAAACCTTCATCGATTATTTCAACATATCCCATTAATTCCGACGCATGCTCTTCGAGTAAATCTCTAATGCATAGCGAGCCCCTCTCCTCTTTTTGCCTTTCACATAAAAGTTGAAAGCCGAATTCGGTACCCATATACTTTGCAAAATAGGTTCCCTCTTTGCCAAAGTGGTCTGGTTTCATAAATAACAGTATATCGTTTCCTCCCGTTTGAACGTAGATCTTTCTAAACATAGCTGCGTACCATCCAAGCAGCATTCCCTTTTCCAGTTCTGTAAGACTCTTTTTTTCTTCTTCCATTTTTCACTCCTTTTGACCCCATTCTATTCTTTCTGTAGAAAATTGTCAAGAGACTCTTGTGTAAGCATTCTTCTGATTTCCTCCTCTGAAAGAATTGGAACGCCCAACTCTTTTGCTTTCTTGTTCTTAGTAGATCCCGAATCCATATCATTGTTAATGAGATAATCCGTCTTCTTGGTCACACTTCCCGTCACCTTACCTCCTAAAGCCTCTATCTTTTCTTTTAATTCGTCCCTATTTTCAAAGCTTGTAAGCTCTCCTGTGATTACAAAAGTTTTTCCTGTAATATATTCATTTTGGATGATCCTCTTTTCTTCCTTTTCAATCTCAACCCGCTTTTTGAGCTCCTCTACTCTCACTCGATTTTGCGGATCACGGAAATACCGATACACATTTTGGGCCAGAATCTCTCCAAACCCATCGATCTTGATCAGCTCCATCTCCAAAGCCTCCATGATGTCCCGAAGATTGAAATGGTATGTTCTTGCAAGAACCTTGGCGTTCGCAAGTCCGATTCCGGGGATTCCGAGTGCATTGATCAAATAGGCCAACTTTACTTTTCTGGATTTTTCTATCGATGCTATGATATTTTCATACGATTTTTCACCAAATCCTTCTAGCTTTACAATCGCCTCTTTATGTTTATGTAAGTCATATAAATCTTGTGCTTCCCTTATAATTCCCTGTTCAATAAACTTTTCAATCGTGGCCTCAGAGACCCCTTCTATGTTCATTGCATTGCGCCCCACAAAGTGAACTATGCTTTGTACTATTTTGGCCGGACAATTGGGGTTGGTGCAATAAAGCTCTTCTGTATTATGATTCTTTTTAACCCGGGTTCCCAAAGAGCATGCCGGACACACCGTTGGTATCTCCACTGTTCCGGACTGTGTTTTATTCTCTTTGATCTGAGGGATGATCATATTGGCCTTGTATACCAGAAGCTCATCTCCTATCCCTAGCTTGAGCCCTTTTAAAATGCTCACATTGTGAATGCTTGCTCTCTCTACTGTGGTTCCTTCAATCTCCACTGGTGTAAAAATAGCCACAGGATTAATCAACCCCGTTCTGGAGGCATTCCAGTCCACTCTCAAAAGACTTGTTCTTACAAGTTCGTCCTGCCATTTAAATGCAATGGAATCTCTTGGAAATTTGGAGGTCACGCCAAGACTTTTGGAGAATTCAATATCGTTATAGGTCAAAACCAGCCCATCCGAAGGCAAATCATAGTATTGCAGTTTTTTCTTGAAATCAACTACATCTTCCCCCACGGTTAAAGAGGAGGTCAGCGTATATTCCACCGTTTCAAAACCCAGATTTTTTAAAAGTTTATACTGATCCTCCTTCTGATTGGTTTTTTGATACCCCACGATCTGAAAGGCATAGAAATAGACGCTACGCTCTTCTACAATCTTACTATTTAACTGTCTAACCGTACCGCTACAAAGATTTCTCGGATTTTTATATTGGCTTTCCACACCAAGCTTCTGGTTGAGTTTTTCAAAGTCTGAATATTTAATGATCGCCTCTCCGCGGATGGTCATCTTCTCTTTGTGTTTGATGGAAAGGGGTATGTTCTTAAATGCCTTTACATTCTGGGTAATCACCTCTCCCATTGCCCCATCTCCCCGTGTTAGGGCTTCTTTTAGCTCTCCATTTTCATACGTCAGCACAATGGTCAAGCCGTCCAGCTTAAAAGATAAAAGACCCTCATAAATTCCCAAAAAGGATTCAAGATCTCTAATCTCTTTTGTCTTATCAAGGGAGAGCATCTGTGCTTCATGTGCTTTTTTTTCAAGCTTTGAAGCAATGCTGTGCCCTACGCTTTGCGTCGGGCTGTTTGAAAGAACGATTCCCTCTTTCTCCTCTAGCTCCCTTAGCTCGTCCATAAGTGCATCCCATTCTGCATTGGACATGATCTCGTTGTCATTTCCGTAATACTCTTCATTGGCTTTATTAATTAATTCTACTAATTCCCTTATTCTTTCTACCATAATATCCCGCTTATTACTGCTAATTATATCAGTTTTTTTTCATTTCACAAGTGGTTTACATTTCTTTTTACTTATGCTAAAATGGCATAAGATATGAGGTGGAAATGGACAAAAAAGAGCTGACAGACATGCTGTCTGAGTTTATACAAGATGTGGCTACGGGCGAGATGGAAAGACAGATTGAAATTCCTCCCAACCCCAAGCTTGGGGACTTTGCGTTCCCATGTTTTACACTGGCAAAGTTACGCAAAAAGTCTCCCGCTCTGATTGCAGAGGAATTGAAAGAAATCATCAAAAATGATCTCATTGAACGAACCGAAGTGGTGGGTGGATACCTGAACTTCTTTGTGAATAAACAATATTTTATTGAAAAGACCTTAGATGGCATTCAAAAAGCAGAAAAACCCAACATTGGTCAGGGAAAAAATATCGTGATTGACTACGCTTCTTTAAACATCGCAAAGCCTTTTCACATTGGACATCTTAAGAACGCCGTAACGGGCGATTCTCTTTACCGAATCTTTGAATATGTTGGCTACAAGCCGATTGGCATTAATCACCTCGGCGACATGGGTACCCAATTTGGGAAACTGATTGTGGCCTACAAGCTTTGGGGCGATGAGGCAAGAATTGAGGAACGGGGCATCTATGAATTAGTAGACCTTTATGTTAAATTTCATGAAGAAGCGGAGAAAAGCCCCTCCCTTGAAGATGACGGAAGAAGCTGGTCCTATAAAATTGAAAAAGGGGATCCAGAAGCGATTAAAATATGGAATTATTTTAAGGAGATCAGTATAAAATATTTTGATAGGGTATCCGCTGAGTTGAATCTTCATTTTGATTATATCACCGGCGAAAGCTTTTACCTAGATAAGGTGGATCACGTGGTCTCTGAACTTGAAAGCAAAAACCTACTTGTTGAGAGTCAGGGTGCTAAGATTGTAGAACTAGAGGAAATGGCTCCTGCCATTATCGTCCGCAGTGATGGAGCCACTTTATATATGACAAGAGACATCGCCGCTGCGATCTACCGAAAAGAAACCTTTGACTTTGATAAGTGCATTTATATCACAGGTTCCGAACAAAAATTGCACTTTGCACAATGGTTTAAAGTGATCGAAAAAATGGGCTATTCTTGGGCTTCTGACCTTGCACATATCGCCCATGGGATGGTCCGACTGGAAGGCGGAAACCTCTCAACTAGAACCGGGAATATCATTAAGTTAGAGGATGCCATCAAAGAGGCAACCAAAAAGGTAGAGACGATTATCGACGAAAAGAATCCAAATGCACCAAATAAAGAAGAGATCGCCAAAATGGTGGGCGTGGGTGCACTTGTGTTTCATAATTTATTTAATAGTAGCAATAAGGACGTTGTGTTTAAGTGGGAGGAGGCGCTCCGGTTTGATGGTGAGACAGGGCCTTACCTTCAGTACACCCATGCCCGACTCTGTAGCCTTATTCGAAAGGCAAATGATACTGGCAAAGTGGATTATGATCTATTAAAAGATGAAACCTCCTTTGAACTGATTAAACACCTATCTAAGTTCAATGAAATCGTTATAAATGCAGCAACTCGTTTCGAGCCGTCGTTTGTCGCAAGATATTTGATCGATTTGGCTCAATATTTTAATAAATTCTACAATGAGTATGCTATTCTTGTAGAGGATGACTTGGTTCAAAACACCAGAATACAACTTGTAAAAGCAACCCAGAAAATCTTAAAAGAGGGCCTAAGTCTGATCTGTATGCAAGCACCAGAAGAAATGTAGAGAGGAGGTGAAAGAATGAACGAAGACGAAAAAAAAGAAAACATAGACGATGACGATGATTGCGGATGTGGTTGTTGTGATGATGACGAAGACATCGACGATGAAGATGACAATGAATAAATAGATTAAAAAAGGGATACGCTAGATATCCCTTTTTGTTTATTCAAATCTCTCCACAATTTCCTCTCGAAGCATGGTGTACCGTTTCTCTTCAAAATCGCGTACCACCATGCTCTGAATAATTTCTTTCCTTCCTACGATCACCACCAGCTCCCTCGCCCTTGTAATGGCTGTGTAGATCAGATTTCTGCTCAAAAGTGGCGTGGGTACATCAAATAGAGGAATAACCACCGCCTTATATTCACTTCCTTGGGATTTATGTACGGTGATGGCATAGGCAAGTTCTAGCTCTTTTAGATTGCTGGCATTGTACTCACAAATTTTGTCATCATCAAACTGAATGGTCATCCCCCCGGTAAATTCATTGACCTCATCGATCCGACCGGTATCCCCATTAAAAACACCCAGCCCTTTTTCTTCTTCATAGCCATTTTGATTTAACTTTCTCCACTCTAACTCATAATCGTTTTTGATGTGCATCACCCGATCATTTACTTTAAAACTCTTCCCATTTGCCTTTATTTCTTCCTTTGCCGAAGCATTTAGAACAGACTGTAATGTGCTATTTAGATTTTCAACACCCGTGATCCCTTTTTTCATGGGAACGAGCACCTGTATTTCATGATGTGAACAGTTTAAATATTGGGTTAACCTACTGCTTACAAGACTCGTCACCTCTTCTACAACCTGGTATGGATCTCTCGCATGAATGAAGAAGAAGTCTTTTCCCTTTTCGTCCAGAATCGGAAGCTCTCCATTTCGAATCAGATGCGCATTCGTGATGATCATACTCTCTCTAGACTGTCTAAAAATCTTGATGAGTTCGACCGTCTTGATCTTTTCAGAATGAATTAAATCTTTGAGCACGTTTCCCGGTCCCACTGAGGGAAGTTGTTTGCTGTCTCCAACCAGAACAAGTCTCATGCCCTGTGGCATCGCCTTTAAAACAGCGAGAAAAAGTAAGATATCCACCATAGACATCTCGTCTATAATGAGCACATCCCCCTGAATTGGATTTTCTTCATTTCTTCCAAAATGCTGCATTTCTTCTTCTATTGTGCTTGGCATCACCTCAAGCAGTCGATGAATCGTTTGAGACTCATGACGTGTCGCCTCTGCAAGCTTTTTTGAGGCTCTCCCCGTGGGAGCCACCAGTTTTACTTTTTGCTTCTTCTCCTCAAAATATTTAAGCAGAATATTCATAATGGTGGTTTTTCCTGTCCCAGGTCCCCCAGTAATAATGGTTACATTATTCTCTATGGCAGATAGAATCGCCCCTTTCTGTTCCTTTGAAAGCTCGATCCCTTCCCCTTTTTCAATCTTTTCGATCTCCTTAGACGTCTCTTTTTGTTTTTGGTTTAGACCAAAATCACTCAACATCTTTAGCTTAGACCCGATATATTTTTCTGCCATATAAAAGTATTTTAGATAAATCGCCTTGCCGTATTCTTTATGGGAAAGAAGCACAACCTGATCTTCATTTTCTAATTCAAATAGGAGGTTCCAGATCACCTCTTTGTGATTTGGGATTTCAAGTATCTTTTCTACCTCTGTTATTAAGGTCTCTTCTGGCAGAAATACATGTCCCCTCTCAAAGCTGCTTAGTTTTAAGATATACTTAATTCCCTCTTTTATTCGAAAAAGCGAATTCTTGGAAAAGCCGAGTTTAAATGCAATTTTATCCGCGTACTTAAAACCAATCCCCTCGATGTGCGAAACCAATATATAGGGATTGGAGAGGATCTTCTGTTCCGCCTTTTCTCCAAAGATTGTAAAAATCTTAATGGCAAAATGGACTGAGATCTCATACTTTTGAAGTCCAATCACGGTATCTCTCATCTTTTTTTTGCTGATAAAGTCCTCCGATATCTTCGCGGCCCGCTCTTTCGTGATTCCCTTAATTCGGGCTAATTGATCTGGCGAATCTTCTATGATTTCAAACGTTTTCTCCCCAAACTCATCTACCATTCGCTCAGCTGTTTTCTCTCCAATCCCTCTAATCATACCAGAAGAGAGGTATTTTAGCATTGCGTTTTGTGTTCGAATAGGAAGCGCCGTATAACTTGAAAAAGAAAATTGGGAACCATAAGAGGGATGTGTTGTCCGAACACCTGATAATTCTATGGTTTCTCCCACATACAGATCAAAAACAAGCCCTACACAAGTGACCCTTTTAGCGCCCTCTACCTTAAACTCGAAAACGGTGTAACCCGTTTCCTCATTTCTAAATATTATGGTCTGTACGTCTCCTACGATTTTTTCCATCATTCACCCATCTTGTGCCATTATATATGAAATAAAGGAAAAGGGTAGTGCTTAAATTAAAAAATTTTTAATGACAAAAATACAGGTGTGGTTCTGAGTTCTTCACCACACCTGTATAGCCAATCTATTTTATGATATCTCTTATGAGTCTTAACGTTGTACCCACACTAAGTTGTTTATTGGGCTCCTTGATGTCATTCTTTGTAAGCATTCCCAACTCGACCGAAGCCAAAATGCTTTGTTTATAGTAGTTTTGAATACCCGTTATTCCCACAATCACACTCTGATCCTTGATGATGAGGTTATTGATGTCAATGCTAGTGAACATATTGTAAGTTTGCATAATGGTATAGATGATCTCCTGATTTGTTAACGTTTGATTCAGGAAGCTAAACCGTGCATCAATCTGCTTTCTCAGATTGATTTCCTCATTGATACTACTTGCCCTTTTTGCAATAATCACATACACGATCTCCTTCATCAATTTTTGTGTCACCGTCCCACTCAGGTCATAAACCCCATTGGCTCGAAGTACCGCATCCAGGTTATATTTTGCCTTTACCTCAGCAGCAGCCTTCTCCTCCTCTGTTCCATAAATAAGGGTAAAATCGTTTACACTTGTGAGTGCAAAGCGTTCCAATTTGCTCATATACCCATTGATATTTCCCATGGATTTTTCTTGTTGAATGGTATACCAGCTTCTTGTTTTCGTGTTGTAGGCCACAATATTAGCAGTGGCTTCTCCGGTATATTTCATGTTAATCGGTTTATACGTCTCCACCACGCTCTCCGAATCCTCTTCATACTTTGGCAATTCTTTGGCGACAATGATTTGTAACTTTTCCGCCAAATCTTCCATTGTATCATCCATTATTTCTAAGAATCGATTGTCGTTGATCTCTCCTTTTAACTGTCTGTCCAGTTCATAAAGGAAGGTTGATTTTTCGGATTTAATCTTATCCTTTAATCGTTCCTCAATCATATAATCAATTTCGACGTTATAACGATTTTGTTCGATCAGTTCGATTTGCGTTTCAACTTCCGCCCCCAATTTCTTGGCACCATTAATGGTGGTGGCTTTATCATTGAAAGTAAGGCTTAGTCTAACATAAAAATCACTCACCCCTTTATTTCGATCTTTCATAGACTTTTTCATATTTACCCATGCTTCTGTTAACTCAGAATCCAGCCACTCGTATGGAATGATGAGGGTTAGGTTATCCCGCACAATCCTTAATGACATTTTTTTATTCTGAAGGTCTTGTATATTTTTCTGAGAAATAAAATAGGTGAGACTCGCCACATCCTTCTTAACCGGCAGATCAAAATAGCTGGTTTTAGTTGCATTGATGAGTCCTGTAAACTTCTCCTCGATATACTTTAGCTCATAGCTAGAGGCGCTATCCTCAACCACAAAAGCGGGTACGTTAATGAGTTCCAATGTCTTGGTATCATAATATCTTGAATAATCGGCGTACTTGTTTTCTTTATCATAATCCTCTTGTGAAAAGGTGGTCCTGAGCTCAATATATGGTGTATACGCCGATTTGGCATAAACATTGCCCTCTTCTGTTGTGGTCTTATCCAGTATTGCCGCTTTCACATAATATTTCTTCCCAGATAATAATCCACCAATCTTATACACATAGGTTCTGTAGTCTGATTTTCCTTCATCCTTAACAGCAAGTAGTGTCACTTTATATCCGTTTTCTGAATAGACCGCGCTATCTTGACTCCTTACCGCAATCACATGTTCAAACTCGCTTGGTATTCTACTTGAATCGATGATTGGTGATTCAAATGAAACAACCACTTCGTATAAATCGTTGTAAGCATATCCTGTAAAGACTTGTTTTAAATTTTTAACACCTTGTACGGGTTTTGTGGTGGAGGTCAACTCCGCCCACATCGATTTTGCAATCTCTGTATGTCCTAGTACCGTGTCATATCTTACCGTTCGAATATAGTAATAATAAATTCGGTTGGTATTGATGTTAAAGTCTTTTAATCTCATATAGTTTCCATTCGGCACATATTCATAAATATCCAGGTCCCCTGCTATCACTTCCCAAATTTTTGAGGTCTGATTCCATTTTTGCATCACTCCCTCAATTATCCTAAAAGCCTCCTTGTCTTTGTATTGATCAATCGCATATAGATCCGCAATGCTTAACTTGTTGCTTCGATCTGCGGTCTCAAGTCGATTGTCCGCAACCCGAATGATTTCATATCCCAAAATCTCAGTTGGTCTTAAACTAGAATCATACTCTGGCTCTTCCCATCTGATATGAATATATCGATCAGTGGCTTCCTCTTCCATTCCAAAATTTTGTGGTGCCCCAGGGATTTTGTCTTCTTCTCCTGGTATGACAATCTCAGTCCCTGTTCGAACGGAGGAAATATTTGTAATTTCAGAATATCGATTCACAGTGGTTTCATTCACACCATCTTCGTTGTTGTCCACCACCACATCAAGACTCGTTCGAACCGCCATATAGTAGTTTTGATTGGCATCCAAATTTAAGAGCATGAAATCCGCTGCACTTATTCTAAAAGCGATCACCGCTCCATTTCGAATCTCTGTTATCGTCGGGCTAACATTACTGCTTGAAGGGTGAATTGAAATCGAATTCCCAATGCTTCCAAGGTGTTTGAAATTGTAAATGCTGCTTGCTGCTTGCTCGATGTTTTTCTTATTTACAATCAGGCTATTTGATAAAACCCTTTGTAGATCCCCTTGAGAAGCACTCAAAAAGACTTCATATTCCTTCTTGTCTAGATCCGCCTGAATTGAATCAAGCATCTTTCTTTTATACTCTGTGATCTCCACATCTGTAAACCGTGTTTCAATAAAATCTATTCCTTTATTCGGGCTCTTTACATCGATTGGTGCCTTCAGTATCTCTTGCGTTTCCGAAAGAGCAATACTGATTGGAATGGCATACTCGCTCATGGTGATCTCATTGGTCGTACTCATTAGATCCTCATCATAAAGCGCTCTTAAAGTAACAAAATAACTTGCCGGAATCTTTGCCTTGTTGGGATTAAAAAAGTCGTTTTCATAAAGCGTACTATTCCCCGGTATATATTTCCCAACGCTTCCGGAAACCGGTTTGGTTAAATCCCCTCCGCTTCCAGACCAATCTGGTACCTTAAAGGAAATCCAGTTTTGATTTAACCCTTTTAGAACGATTTCACAGCTGATTGGTTTATCAATATCTACAATTTTAAACTCTGGATTGTTTGGATCATTCATTCTAAGTTCAATCTGGCTTCCATTTTTCTTCAAATAAATGGATTGAGCAATCTGATATTTCTGATTTTTGCTTGGATCCTGACTATCCGTATGGTTCCGATTCAATGTATTCATACAAAATTCATACCAAATTTGTTTGTTGTTTGTGCTAAGAAGCTCCATCACTTTATCCGGCATCTCGAAAACCAGGTTAAAGCGTGCAACCTTAGCATCATTGAGCGTGTTCTCCTTCGGGATAACAATTAAATCTTGTATGCTGACTATTTTGGGCACAGAAACCGTTACCTTATGGTCAGCGTTTGCATCGTAGATTCGAAGTTGAGATGCAACTGTGGCCGTGGTATCATTTAACCGATATTCTACCTTAAATGTGTAATATTTATTGGGCATCAATTCATTTCGAACCACGCTGAGTGGAATATAAATTTTTCCGCTCCCTTCTTCTACCCTCTGTTCAGCCCATTTGGCAAGCTGAGGAGAGGAAGGGTTTGTGATCGCTGCTTCCGCCACATAGATGGTGTAAATTCCAGGCCCATTATAGGTGTCAATCACTGCATAGGTATCCGTGATGCTTTTTCTGGCAATATCATAGGAAAGATAAGTATACCCTGCTCCTATTCCGTTGGTCACAATGTACCTCACGTCAAAGTCATACTTCTCTGTGGCCACGTTGGAAAGAATCAGAGAGGTTGGGTCATAGATTGTTGACTCTTTTAAAGCTGACCAAACCGTATATTGGTTTGACGGCACCAAACCATCATTTGATTTCACAACATCAATGTAATATTTATCCCCACTAGAAGCCTTCGTAAGCTCGGAAAGCTTTTTGTAGATAGAAAAGTTTGCAGGATTTACGCCCAGATTTTCCACCTTTTCCTGAAGGTTGATGGATAGATTGATAAGTGCCTCATCCATCAGTGGGATATAACCATCAAATTTTGCTGTCACTGAATTATAGGCGATGGGTCTTGAAATTTCGATCTTGATCCCCGGCTTTTGCCCCGCATTTTCATTCGGGTGAAGCTCATGGTCAATCGTCTCAAGGTTGACCACACTTCCAGACACGTTGATGTAGTGTGTGGGTGATACATCAAAACTCAGATTTTTTAATACATTTATCTTTTGGGTGCTTCCGCCTGGACTGCTAAGCTCAAAAGGATGGACTGTGTTTTTCTTAAGTCCCTTAAAATTTACATTTATTGTTGAATCTGAGACACTCCAAAAGAACTTGATGTATTGATTTTCGATTTTAAAAATTCGTCCCCTTTGTGAGTCCACAGAATCAATATGGAAGACCACCTCTGTTGGCACAACGGTTGGCGTAATTAGTGTTTGGGACGCAAAATCCCAATCTTTATATTCTGCTTGAATGTAACTTTGTGTTACATCGATGGTAAAATCAGTCCCATCCCATCTGAAAATTTGATATTTTACATCCAGTGTATTTAGGGTTTTGGTAAAGGTCAACACATTCTTTCTCTCATTTTCTGTATAAAAAGAAAACGTATACACTCCCGCATCGGTTACATCCCACTCTAGCAAAGCCTCGTCGTTTGCAACCTGCGTTGTTCTTGAAAGGTTGTTATCCAGTGCATATCCTCTCACCCATCTAAATGGTTCCCCTGCCGCCGCCACATCTTTTACATAAAAGGTCAGCAGAATGGTTAAACTATATATAATCAATAATAAACTCGAGATTATCTTTTTCATACTATTCCTTTCGATATCTATATCTAATATAATTTTAACATATTTTTTTGTTTTTGTATGTACTTTTTTGTAAAATTTTATTGCCAATAATTGCTATGTGGATCGTGAATACTTGAACACATTTTGCATATACTAAAATTGCACAAACGTGCAGAATATTTGGAGGTGTTGTTATGAAAACTTTTACAGGAAATAGTAGTTACAGTACACCGCCAAACAATAAGGCGTATCGATTTTCAAAGGAAAATATTGGTTTTAGTGAAGAGGTTGAACCGAACTCATTTATGTTTGAGATAGGTGAAGATCAAACAAATGTATTTAATGATTTTGATGCGATTAATGAGAAGCACACGGAATACTATAGATAATCATATCCTAGCAATGTCTAGGATATTTTAACGCGATAATCCGTCAAACCAGATGCAATTTTAAAGATAAATTTGCAACATGTTTGCTTTGTTCGCAATATTCTTGCTTTACCTCATTAGAAATTTTTTATTCCATTGAATACGAATCCTATTACTCTTATGCTCACGCCCATTTTCTTATCTTTTACATTCTATTCGTATTATTAAACAGTACAATTCTCCTTTCGCGCATTGAAACTTAGAAAATTGGGATAAATAACATCTAATTTAAAATGGCTTGATTTCTAGTATAATCGACCATAATGTAAAACAATGATAATTCGATTTGAATGACAAAAAATGATGTATGCTTGGTTTTATTGTGTCAAGAAAAAAGTCAGGCTATTTATCGTGTAAAAAGTTGAAAAATGGTAAAATATATGGTAATGTATAGTTTTTAATACATTTTTTGAATTTCTTCCCTTTTTTATCTATCTTTTGATAGTTTACTATAAATAAAACACCTTGAAAAATAAGAGGAGGGAATTATTATGTTATTTACTATTTACTTGGCAGCGATCGTTGCGGGACTTATCTTTCTTGTCAAAGCATTATACTATTGGAATATCTGGGGTCCCTACGACAGAGATTTTCGTCATTGTCTCATCATTTCTGCAATATGCATTGTAGTATGGATAATCCTTCACTTTGTTCAATTCCAATAGCAGGAGTTTACCATCAGATATGAACTCAACGCAGCAACAAGAAAACGGTGATCTGGGTACAAAAAGTCTTAGATAGCATCGATAATGTCTCTATTTTTATTGACTATAATCTAGAACCTAAATAGTAAGTAATTTTAAAGAGGGAGTCTCCTAAAGCAAAAAAGAGGGAGCCCTCTTTTTTGTGCAATAAATATTGAAAATAAAAACGTTTATAATATCTAAGTGTATATAATGAAAGATCGAAGTATTTTATAAGTTTTAAATATTACAACCATTCTCGGATGATGCTATCTATGAGTTGGGAAATATGATATACGAAAAGCCTTTAGCAAGATTAGTTTACATTTAAAAGCTATGTTTTTTTTAATTATCATTTATGCTACATTTTCTCTTTTCCCTCAAACTCCCCATAATTTTTATATATTCTATCTTTGGAAATCTTTTTTCATCGCTTGATAAGCCTTCCCTATTTATTTGGATGGACAGGTAAAACCTATAGATAAGCAATTATATCAGGTTTTTTATACTACTATACTATAATTCCTTAATTTGTTTTGCAACCTCGTCCATCTGTTTACATGACATTTTTCCCTCAGTACATTTTCCTTTTGAATAGCAATTTGGTCCTGCAAGTGAGAAGATATAAGGTGCCACTTCCTTTAGTTTTTTGAGCATCGAAAGCGCGATGTCTCGAATTGCCCATTGTGCCCTGGTACAGGTTCTAAGCGATAGAAAATGATAAAGTTCTCTTGCATTCATGGTTGTGACCACATCACACACTTCATCTCCCATTAAATATGTATAGGCTAGATCCTCTTTTCGGACATCCATTGCTTCCAGTTTTTCATAGAGTTCTCTCCCCATTTCGTGTACTTTTTTATATCTTTCTATAATTTCTTCACTCTGGTCATTCTCTTCCATAGACGGTGGCGTGGAATAGGTTTTGCTCTTCCCCACTTGCACAAAAGATGGAATTAGAATCGATTGCATTCGGTGTCTCATAATATGTTTTAAAATCGGTAAAGTAAGATTGTTCATTCTAAAGGTATAACTAATTTGTTCAAGTTCTCTTTTCCTTTTATCGTTGCACACAATCTCTAATATTTCTTTCAATATATCGGTATCATTAGCTCTCATTTGAGCATATGCTGTGTCACAGTTAAACTGATTAATTAGCGCAAGAACGCCCACCTTTCTTTCCGCATCTTCTTCGTAATCAATCAACTCGACGATTGCTCGTGTTTGCCTTTCAACGTCCTGCATCTCATGTCTTGTAAAGATCTCGTTTAATCTGTCTACCTTTTCTTCTTGTCCAAGCTCATACCGTTCAACGTCCTTAAAGACAGTTGGTAGTACCTCTTTTCCAAGCTTAAGCAATCTTTCTCCCAGCTTCACAATTTCCGCGTTACGCTTTCCCCTTCCGTGTAAAGCAGCACTGATTACATGAATAAGTTCTCTTGCATTCACGGTAAAATAGATATTGGTTTTCACGCCATAAGGTAAACAGAATCGTGCATCCTCAGGTTTAATTCCTTTTTCTAAAAAATAGTTGTACTCAGAAAATGCGTGCTTTGCAAAATCTTTATAGAGCTCCTTGGCTTTTACCTTCGTATCATCATCCACATAACTATTAAATCGAAACTCCGGTACAAAAAGATTGTCGTCATCAAAGCTGGTATATCTTCCCGAGCGAATGGTGTAAGAAGCAAGTCGGTGGCTGATTAAAAAAGTCTCTACAACGAGGGACACATCTTGAATGCCAAAGTTAAAAGAGACATGTTCCGAGATCGACATATGTCCATATCCCAGAACCCGCTCTACCACCTCATCTGCTTTTTTATCCTCTTTTATTGAATCAAAAATTTCAATTGCTTTTCCCGGTGTCACCGCTATTTTGGCTGCGGTGGCCACAATTTTACTTGCATGGTTTGTACAGGACAATAGCTTCACTTCCATTTATACACCTACCTAACATTCGTATTCGCTGTAATCGTATCCCATAACATCAGCGCAACCATTCCTCTGGTAACGCTATTGTTGTATTTTACCTCTTCCCAAACGGTTTCGTCTTTTATTATCTTAAGCTCTTTTGCTTTATTTACATAATCCACTGGCCAGTTGACCATTGAGGCGTTCTCCGCTCCCATGAGTCTAATAATGAGGGTCACGATCTCGCCATAGGTGAGTTGATCATTCGGACCAAAAATAGCATCCGACTTCCCCTTCATATATTTTAGATTGATCACTTTTTTGATATTGCTTTCTGCCCAATGTCCTTTTATATCTGTATGCTTGGATAAACCTGCATCTGCAACGGGTTCATCCTCGTACATCATAATTCTAAGAATCAACGTTGCCATCTCAGCACGCGTGATATGCGCGTCAAGAAGAAGATTTCCGTTCTCGTCTCCTCTTAAAATATCAACCTCTTTTAGTTGCTTTGCCGCATAGTCCTCTTTACTACTTGCTGCCATTGAGGAAATATAGTTTGTGGCGATGGCAACTGAAATCATGACAACCAAAACCGTGATTGTAATATATTTAAACAGATTTCCAACACTCATTTTTACCTCTTCCATCCCACACTTCCTATTTTTTTATCTTTTTTTGAATATCATTGGCGGCTTTTTTAACCGCTTTGGTTGTTTTTTCTGCCGCTTCTTTTATTTTGGGTTCCGCTTTTTTATATACTTTCTTAATTTCGTTCACAGCTGGTTCGATTTTTTTACCGGTTGCATCGCAAACCTGTCTTACCTTTTCTACTCCTTCATTGAGATAGTCTGGTTTAAGTGCATCCAGAAGTCGCACACTTTCGTCCACGTTGATCTTTCCTTCGCTGAGCATTTGTAAAATCATTATTCTTTCATTTTTGTCCATTTTTACCCTCCACACATATAATAAAATTTATATTAATATAATACACAAGTAGTACGTTCAAGTGGTTTATATGAGAATCATAAAATATATTTGTTATTTTATCTTCTACATATTATGTATATTATTTTTATATACTCTTTTTGCTTATCCAACGGATATCTTTCTGGCAACCAAGACGGGTCTTCTACTTTGGTATAACAATATTCTTCCCTCTCTTTTTGCCTTTATCATTATCATTAATATCATTATCGAAACCAATCTGGTTCATTTGTTTTCTTTTGTTCTAAAACCTTTATCCAGAGTCCTAAATGTATCTATTCACGGCTCAATTTGCTTTGCCCTAGGACTTTTAACGGGCTATCCGCTTGGAGCAAAGACCGTGTATACCATGCTTTCAAACGGGGAGATTACAGAAGATGAGGCCAATATATTAATCACTTATTCCAATAATTGTGGCCCAATGTTCATCATCGGCGCAATTGCGATTAACATGTTTGGTGACCTTAAAATCGGAACATTACTAATAGTATCTCAAATGTTTGCGGCAATATCCATTGCGCTTTATCAATCTTTTCAGAACCGGAAAAAGAGATATGCCGAGAGCCCATTTGGCTTTCTGCCCAAGTCCAACATCTCCGTCATTCTAAACGACAGCATTATGAGTGCGGTGGAGACCATCATCAACATCGGTGGCGTGGTGGTTTTTTTCTGTATCCTCATTAAGGTGTTTGGCATCTACCACATCCAAGACATTTTATATCTGTTTGTATCAAAGCTGTGCCCCGTTGTAATTCCTGCGACCTACTTTTCAAACATGATTTTTGGAATCATTGAGATCACAAATGGTCTATATTTGTTATCTATTTTACAGATGGATCTGCTTTATAAAATTCTTTCCGCCTCTTTTCTAATCAGCTTTGGAGGTTTTTGTGTACACATGCAAACCCACAACATTATTTTGCATTCGAATATCAAATTTGGCCAGTATTTAAAGTACAAATTTGTTCAGGGTGTCCTGAGTGTCCTTTTTACCTTTTTCCTATACCACTGTTTTTTTTAAAGATCATCAATATTATTGCGATTGATTCCTCTTAATTCTTGTCTGTTTTTTGAAATTTGTTGTAAAAAGACAGAATAGGTCTCCTCAATCGAAAGAAATTGTTCGTGAAAACGTTCCATTGTTTGTTTTAACCCCTCTTCGACCTTTACAAGAATGCTATCCGCGTATTCAAGTGCTCCTAGTTTCATTTCACGTTCTGCTTGCTTGGCGCTTTCTACAATCTTCTCTGCTTGTTCATATGCCCTTCTTGTCACCTCATTTTCATCAACTAGTCTGTTGGCATAACGTTCGGATTCTTTTAGCTTGCCTTCTGCTTCTTTTCTGGCATCCATCAAAATTTTATTTCTTTCCTGAATAACCCATTCTGCGTGTTTAATCGCATCTGGAAACTTAAGCTTAATATCCATAATCAAATCGAGCAGCTCTTTTCCGTTCACCATCACATTTTCAGTAAAAGGCACTTTTGTGGCATCGTCAACTGTATCTTCCAACCTACCAAACAGCTCCATAATGTTTTCCATAATAACCTCCATTATTATACTTGCTACTTATATAATGTATATAAATATAGTGTTGATATTTTAAATCTTCTGCTTTTTAGAAGCCTTAACTCCTCTTGTCTGATCTCTTCTTTATTCCCTGCTTCAAGCACAACAAGCCCATTCTGATTCAAAATACCCGCTTTGATTATGCTGTTTAAAGTACTATTTATAAAACCCATATTATACGGTGGGTCTAGAAATATAATATCAAATATTTTACGATTTGTAAACCATTCTATGGATTTTTGTACATCCATTGTATGAATCTCCCCTAGCTCATTTAGCCCTGTGTGTTCCAGGTTTTTATGTATCATTTTTGTGCATTCCGTAGAGGAATCCACAAAGTGACACTCGCCTGCCCCCCTGCTAAGCGCCTCAATCCCTAGCGCTCCTGAACCGCTGAACAAGTCAAGCACGACCTTATCATAGAAGGGGGCGGGAATCAGATTAAACATGGTTTCTTTCGTCCGATCCAGCGTTGGCCTTGTGTCCTCGCTTTCAACCGATGCCAACTTAGCCCCTCTCTTTTTTCCACTAATGACTCTCATCCTTTTTCCTTTTTCTACTATTATACATGCAAATCTCCAATTTGTACACGTTTTTTAAGAATTCATGAAAAAAGAATTCCTATACTGGAATTCCATCTTTAAATTCACCTTCATATCGTAAAATGCTCTTTTTATCGTATAACTTCCCTTTTCCATCTGGTACACCGTAGTTAAATGTACCCTCATATTTGATTTGTGCGTCCGGATAATACAATTTGCCTCGCCCGCTGTAGATACCATCTTTAAACTCACCCTCATATTTGGTCTTACCATCTGCGTAATAAATCTTGCCATATCCGCAGAATCTCCCATCTGCCAGGCTTCCTTCATATCGCAATTTTCCAGCTTTGTCATAATATCTACATTCCCCATTTGCAAGGCCTTTAGAGAATACGCCATCAATTCTCATGGTCCGATTGTCATAATACTCTTTTCCCTCTCCCTCTAGTAGTCCATCTTCAAATCGGCCTTCACACTTCAGCACGCCCTTTGAATTATATTTTTTACCTTTTCCGTTTGGAAGGCCATCTGCAAGCTCTCCATCGTACTTTATGCTTCCTTCTTTAAAATAAATTTTTCCGCTTCCTTCTATCTTGTTTTCAAAGAAGCTTCCTTTATATTTCACGTTCCCTTCTACATCATATAGGGTCCCATTTCCCTCTATCATGCCATACATAAAACTTCCTTCATATTGTATTTTCCCATTTTCATAAAATGTTTTTCCAAGGCCATGCATCTTTCGGTCAGTCAGCTCTCCCTCATACTCAAGAGTTCCATTTTTTCGGAATACCTTTCCCCTGCTATAATCTGTTTCAATTATTTTCTCTTTGGGGTAATAAGCGCTGCTCCCTTTTCCAGTCTGGACATACTTGTCATATTTCACTTCTTCTCTTTTTCTACTGATTTTACTCATGATGTCCGCTTGTTTTGTTTCGATTTTAATTTCCGGCTCAATTTTAACTCGCTCACTTCGTTTTTCTTCATTTTCTTTTTTATCAAGCACCAATGTTCCCATATCTTCCCCTATCTCCACGTTCATATTATCAATACTGTTTTTTTTGAAATACCCTTCGTAAATAATTTCTCCCGTATTATTAAACAATTTTCCGTACCCGTCTTTGGAATCTGTTTTAAACTCACCCATATATTTGAGTATTCCATTTCGGTCATACTCCTTACCAAAGCCATGCTTTTTTGTATTTAAGAATGTTCCCTCGTATTCAATCTTACCATTATCGTAATACAGTTTGCCTTTCCCGCTCACGATTCCATCTGTAAAGTCGCCTTTGTATCTTATCTTGCTTTCTTTATCATACATTCTACCATAGCCGTTTGGCCTGCCGTCTCGAATTCCTCCCTCATACATGGTACTTCCGTTGTCCCAATATAGTCGCTTATAGGTGGTTTCTACTTTATCCATTACAACCTCCACATCATAAAATATCATTTTTATTATTGACACTTCAAGAAGAAATTATTTACTTATGATGGAAATATTCAAAAATAAAAAGAGAGATTTTTACCTAAGTAAAATAGGCTCTGCTTCATTTTGATTTGCCATTTGTTCGGTAGATTTCGGGTTGAGCCTTTCTGTTAAATTATCTTTCACACTTATCACCAGCTGCATTAAAAAAGAATCTGCTTTGTTCACAGATTCAATTTGTACAATTTATTTTAATTAGTATTCTATATCACTGGCATTATGATTATGTATAGTTATTCTAGGCATTTCATTATTACCACTTGCTACTGTTGGTACTTCATCACTTAATGCAGTTCCATTGACTCCATTTGCTATCTTTCTATCTACTTCACTAAATAAATCTAATTTTTCATTTTCACTCATCTTCTGACTTTCCGAACGAGGCTCTTCATCAAAAGTATATCCCATCCTATTTACATCTTCTTTGCTCATCATGAAATATCTAGTGGTTATATTTAGCTTTTCAATAGGAATTCTTCTTATAGTATTTTTATCAGCATAAAGTCCATCTTGTCCCATTCCTATTTCAGATGCAATATCTATATAAGATACTTTTCCATTATCAAAACTCACCTCATTTATTGCATGACCAACTCTAACTCCAGTAAGTCCTCTAGATGTACATGCTATTCCATAATGATTGCATAAGACTTCAAATGCTTTTGCAATACCTGAACATTTAGCATATTTATCTACTAAAGCACCATAAACATTACAACCATCTTCTAACCCTGTAGCTCTTTCTTGAAGGTAATTCGGCATCCAGTTTCCCACCCTAACTTGTGGATTATAGTACTTTATATCCTTTTGTAATTGACCATATAAAAATGCCATTACCTGCATTTTTCCATCAATACTTTTAGTATCAATTCCAGTTGCAACAATTTCTCTATCTATACTTTCCACCGCTTTTTTTATTGCAGGAATTTTAGCAATTAACAGATTATCATCGCAAATTTTATCAGTATTTTTATATCCATCCTCAATGGCTTGGATTACTGTTTTATTCTTACTTCCTTCTTCTTCAGGATTATATTTTTGAACATTAATTTTAAACCCTTCTTGAACTGGTTTTTTAATTTTAAATCCATATTTATTATAATATTCTTTTGGACTCCAAGGAGTATATTTGTTATGTCTAATCGTAATTCCATTACTCATAATCCTGCACCTTTTTTTCCATATAATTACATTATACCATGTTTTTACAGTTTATGTCAATAATTAATTTGAAGTATTTACCATTTTCTATTTACAAATATTGGTAATTGTGCTATACTTATAGTATTATTTTTAAGCACTAGCTATTTCCAAGAGAACCACACAACCAATTCAACCGAAAGGGGACAAGGGCAATATGCTCAACAAACAACAAAATCAAAAAATGAAAGGGGATTTCGCAATGAAGTTACCAGCTTTGGCAAAAGAACCAATCGTTCAGTTTAGTGGTACACTATCGATTTACTTCGCTCTGCAAGCTATTTTCAAAGATTCAGGGGCAACATTCCTTTCTGTACTTTCTGTAATCGAAGTTGCATGTCTAATTCTTATCACTCGCAGAGTCGAAGACCGTGTACACAAAACATTTGCCTACGCAACCATCAGCTTTATAGTCCTTTTAACTATCTATTTCGCATTACAGATGTTTCACATCATTTAGACACCTTATAAATATTGGAGGTTTTCTCTTGCTTATTCCTTACGGGGGATAAGCTCTTTTTATATAAAAAGAGAGATTTTTCTCTCTCTATTCTGTCCAAATTTAGTGGATTAACGCCAGCGCACATTTCATCCCGTCCACTGCTGAGCTTACAATCCCACCGGCATAACCCGCTCCTTCTCCGATTGGATAAAAGCCCTCGATTGATCCCCTCATGTCCTCTCCTCTTACAATTCTGACCGGAGAAGAACTTCTGCTCTCCACTCCAGTCAAAATCGCATCTTCCGCTGCAAACCCTTTTATCTTGCGATCAAACTCAAGAATTGCCTCTTTTAAACTTTCCGTAATAAAAGGTGGCAAGATTTCATGGAAATTGGCTGGCGTCACGCCCGGTTTATAGCTCGGTGTAATCGATCCAAATTCAGTGGTTTTCTGATTTTGTATGAAATCGGCCACCCTTTGACAGGGCGCATAATAATTTCCTCCGCCTACTATAAATGCGTCTCGCTCTAGCTTTTGTTGTAAATAAATACCCGCAAGAGGATGATCACTATGAAAGTCTTCCCGATTAATACCGACCAGAATGGCCCCATTAATATTTTTGCCATCCCTTTTATATTCACTCATTCCATTGGTGCAAACCATCTCCTCCTCGCTAGAAGCCCCCACAACATAGCCACCCGGGCACACGCAGAAGGTGTATACACTCCGTCCGTTTTCAAGGTGGGAAACCAGCTTATAATCTGTTGGCTCCAAAAGCTCTGCAAAAGAACCATATTGGTTGTGTTGGATCATACTTTGCTCATGCTCAATCCGAACCCCAATGGAGAAGTTTTTCTGTTCGAGAGCAATCCCTTTTTGGTAAAGCATGTTATACGTATCTCTAGCAGAATGTCCCATTGCAAGGATTAAATGATCCGTTTCTATGGTCTCGGTATGATTCACAACGATGCCCTTTAACCAGCTTTCCTCTATCAAGAGGTCTGTGAGTTTCGAATCGAAACGCACCTCGCACCCATTTTGAATCAAATAGGCTCGCATTCTTTTGATCATTGACCTTAGCCGGTCCGTTCCAATATGCGGTTTTCCGGAATACAGAATCTCTCTTGGCGCTCCGAATTCAACGAACGTCTCGAAAACAGCTCGAACCCGCTCATCTTTGATGCCAGTGGTGAGCTTTCCATCGCTAAACGTGCCCGCTCCCCCTTCGCCAAATTGGATATTTGAGAGCGGATTTAGTTTCCCGCTCTCAAAGAAAGAGGCAACATCCTTTACTCTCTCCTCCACCGGCTTTCCTTGTTCAATTAGGGTGCACGGAACACCCGAGCGAACCAACGTGAGCGCTGAAAACAGACCGGCTGGCCCCGCTCCTACAACAATCGGTTTCTTTTCAAAACTTTTCTGTGACCTCGGAAAAACAAATCGTTCCGCCTCGACCTTTACGACCTCTTTTGTCTCCCGGATCCGTTCTTCATCCGCTACCTTTAGCTCCACACTGTATACATAAAAAACATCCCTTTTGTCCCTTGCATCCACTGATCTCTTCACAATTTGAAAAGACTCTGCCGTTTCTCTTTTTAAGATGTTTAGACACTTTTGTTTTAGGTCTTCCTCTGTATGCTCGATATTCATTTTTATATTATTTATTCGAATCATGTTCTTCTCCTATATGATCTGCCGCCGCAAGACCACTCATAAATGCAAAATTTAGATTATAACCCCCACAATCTCCGTATAAATCTAGTAATTCACCAAGAATGTATAGATTTTTATGCAGCTTAGATTCAAATGTAGCTGGATCAATCTCTTTTGTATCCATTCCACCTGCAGTAACCTGTGCATGGTCAAACCCCTTGGTCCCTATAATCGGAAACTCACTACTTTTAAGTTTTTTTCCTATTCCCTCTATCTCACTCTCACTGAGCGAACTTATTTTTCTTTTGGGATCTACTTTAAGCTCCTGATAGAGAAAGAGCGCAAGCTTTTGATTCAAAAGGCCCGTTAAATAATTTTCCAGCTGACGATTTCCGAAACGCTGTCTTCTTTTTATAAGTTCTGCGAAGAGTTCTTCCTCCATCCTGTTTTGCATCAAATCCAAACATATAACCACCCTATTTTTCATCACCTCTGTATGATAAGAGGCAATATGCGATAGGTTTAGAATACAAATCCCAGATAAGCCATATCGGGTAAACTGAACCTCTCCCATCTCTTCTTCAGAAGGTACACCATTTACCTCTATCCTGACTTTTGCCTTTGCACGCACACCGTCAATCCTTTTCAAATTTGGCTTGTCCGCTATAAGTTGCACCAATGCCTTATAGGTCTCTTTTTTGGTATGTCCCAGCGCTTCTAGCAGACCATATCCACTCCCGTTTGACCCATAAATGGGTGCACTACACCCCCCCGTTGCCATGATTAACGTCGCTGCACAAAAAACACCTGTTTTTGTATGAATGAAATATTTTTCCTTCTTTTCTACTTTTTCCGCCTCCGTATTTAGTAAAACGTCCACATTTAGGGCCTCTTCTATCTTTAGCCTTAAAACGTCCAACACAGAGGCTGCCTCTCCAGTAATCGGGTAAATTCCATCCTCAATCCTTTTTGTCTTCAACCCTAGCTCATCAAAGTAGGGGAGAATGGCCTGTCTATTTGACCCTTCGATCACAGAATCGATGAAGTGTGGATTCGTACTATGATATTTTTCTCTTACTATCTGAGCGTTTGATAGATTACACCGTCCATTGCCCGTGGCCAATATTTTCTTTCCAACTTTGTTCATCCGGTCAATCATCAAAATTTTACAATCCGGCATTCGTTCGGAAAGCCTGCAAGCACAGATTAATCCGGCTGCACCCGCGCCCACAATCACGATATCATATTCTTTCACATCATACCTCTTTTAAAAATCATTATATCATACTTTCCGAAACCTACAAAGAGGTTTTTTGATTGTTTTTGAGATTTGGTGTATACTATTATCAGAATTTCTAAATGGAGTGCATATGAATAAAAAAATATATTTGGCGGGAGGATGCTTTTGGGGGACCGAAGCCTATTTTTCAAGACTAAAGGGGGTTTGTCATACGACTTGTGGCTATGCAAACGGGCATACCCCTGACCCAACCTATCATGATGTTTGTACAAAAGAAACAGGATATGCCGAGGCAGTTCTATTGGCTTATGACAGCAACCTGATTGACCTTTCAAAACTTCTCACCGAGTTTTTTAAAACCGTTAATCCCACTACCAGAAATCGTCAGGGAAATGACATTGGAAGCCAGTATCGAAGTGGCATTTATTATGTGGATCCAGAAGATGAAGAAAAAATTAAACAGTTTATAAACTTAAAGCAGGGGGAATATCATCGACCCATTGTGACAGAGGTTCTCCCCCTCACCTCCTTTTATCCCGCTGAGGAATATCACCAACAATATCTTCTTAGAAACCCAAACGGATACTGTCATGTCAACCTAAACCTGATTGCAGAGGAGGATATGAAATGAGTATGACCAAAGAAGAACGTCTAAGGCAACTCTCCTCACTTCAATTTGACGTGACTCAGAACGGAGCAACTGAAAAGCCCAACACGGGCGAATATACCTATCACCGCGAGAGGGGCTTGTATGTGGATATTGTGAGCGGAGAACCCCTTTTTACTTCAATGGACAAATTTGATTCCCACTGTGGATGGCCTTCCTTTACAAAGCCTGTTTCAAATGAATCCATCGTTGAAAAAAAGGATGCCTCTTTTGGCTTGATGCGAGTGGAAGTCAAGAGTAAGAAAGCCGATTCCCATCTTGGACATGTATTTCCAGATGGGCCAAAAGACGCTGGAGGTCTCCGCTATTGCATCAACTCTGCCGCCCTTCGTTTTATTCCGGTTGAGCGATTAGAAGAAGAAGGTTATGGGCAATACAAAAAATTATTCGAACAAAAAAACAGAGTTTAAACATTGAACTCTGTTTTTATATTTTAAAATCTTATTGTAAATCTCCCAAGAAAATTTCTGTAAATTTTGCCCCATAGGCTTGTGCGATCTTTCCAAAAACGTCTTGTAATGATTCCATAGATTCTACTGCAAGATTCATCGCATTCTTTAGATCATACTTTGGAATGCTTACACTTTTATTGATATGAAAGATTTCTGAATCAAATGTCATTTGGGTTTTTATTCCCTCTTTGTCTACTTTTTGTGATCCATAGCTCTTCACCATATCTCCTGTTTTGGTTAGATGATAGAAAAGTTCCATGTCCATTCCACTCAAATCTGCTTCCGCTGCTGTTTTATACGTGTTGATCATTGCATCTAATAATTGATTCCAATAACTATCAAACTCATTTGAAATGGTTTGAATCAGACCTTCCATCTCCTCTTTTGCAAGACCAAACTCTTTGTAGTCTTCATTTTGCAATGCTTTATTAAGTAGGTTCGTTGCCAAATCTTTAGAAGCCAGTTTTAAATTTTGATCTTGTTTTGCCGCTTCTAAAGTGTCCACAATTGCAAGGATCACATTTTCATTCTGAAGATCTAATTTATATTTCTCTGTATCGTATTTTACGTCTTGAATTGTGATGCTTTCATCTCCAATATACATAATCGCATCTTCAAAATACTTTTTCACCATATCGATATACGTGTCTGCTTTAACCTTTTTTAGGTTTGCATTGTTTTTAAAGTTCATGAAAATATCCATATAGTCTTTGGTATGCAGATTGGATTCCTCTCCTGTCATCCCTGCTGTCTTTAAAAGTTTTCCGATCTCATCATAGTAAACATATAACGGCTTATCGTAAAACCCGGTTAGATCCAAAATGATTTTTTGGGCATCAAAGTAGATCGATCCCAAATTTACTTCCTTATCATTTAATTTTGCCATTATTCCAAAGTAATTTTTGTCCCCTGATTTTTTAACATCAAAGTTCATGTCCGCCTTTATTTTATAATCCCCGATTGCATAATCCATGTTGACATTTTGTGTGGAATCGTATGATCTATACTTCATGTTTTTAACAGAAGAGTAAATCAATTTTTCAAATGGGGTCTTGTTTGCAAAACTACTTTTTGCAAGATAGTCCATTCCGAACACACCCACTGTACCGATCACAAGCAAGATTATAACAGTAATCCATAACTTTTTGCTTTTCATAAACATCATCTTTTTTTCCTCCATTTTTTAAATTTACTTTATCATACCTGAATATTTTTATTTTACAATATAAAGTTCCTTTTTATTGTCTGAATTAATTTTTCTTTTTCATTAAGACTTGGGTCTTCTAATACAAGCATAAACACCTTGTCCAATATCCTTCCAATCTCTCTCCCGTCCACAATTCCAAGCTCAATCAAATCTCTTCCATTGATTTTAAGGTCTGCCTTTTTAAAGCAGTCCCCTTGTTTTTTTATCTTCCCATATACCTCTATGAGTTTTTGGATGGACTCGCTTTCCTCTCGAACCTTTTCTGGATTTTTGGCTGAGTCATCTGCCCTTCTCACCTTAATAAGATCTAAAAACACCTCTTCTGTCAGTTTCGCAAGTGCTCGTCTCACATTTTTTTCTTTTGTAATCAGTCTAAAATCATGATATTTAATCAGTGTGGACACCTTGGAAATAGTTTTGTTGTCGTACCTTAGCCTGGTTAGAATATCTTTTGCCATCGCGCTCCCTAGTTCTGCATGGCGATAAAAGTGATCAACCCCCACGACATCCGTTGTTTTCCGATCAGACTTTCCGATATCATGCAGAAGCATGGTGAGCCGTAATGTCAAATCCTTTTCCATGTTTTTTACAGAAAGGATGGTGTGTTCAGCAATGTCATAAATATGCCAAGGGTTGTTCTGCTTATTTCCGATAAGCGGAATAAACTCTGGCATGATAAACTCAAGAAGACCAAGATCGTGAAGAGATACAATTTTTTCGGGATGGTCCGATAATAAAATTTTATTCATCTCCTCTCGAAGCCTCTCCTTGCTAATGTTTTCGAGAAGCCTGCTATTTTTTTGAATCGCTCGGAGCGTTTTTTGTTCAATCCCAAAGTCAAACTTTGCCGAAAAACGTACCGCTCGGATCATTCTGAGTGCATCCTCATGGAATCTTTCATTGGGCTCCCCGACACACCGGATCACCCCCTCTCTTAAATCTTGTTCTCCCGAGAAAATGTCCACCAAGCCCACCTCATCATTATAGGCCATTGCATTCATTGTGAAGTCTCTCCTTTTTAAGTCCTCCTCTAACAGTCTGGTGTACGTCACGCTCTCTGGATGTCTATTGTCTATATATTTTCCATCAACTCGGTACGTGGTGACTTCGATTGCCATCTCTCCCTGTATCACCGTCACCGTCCCATGTTCGATTCCTGTATCAAAAGTTTTTCTAAAAATCTTCTTGATCTCTTCTGGCGTTGCAGAAGTGGTTACATCATAATCAAGGGGTTCTGTTCCCAAAATCTTGTCTCGCACACAACCTCCTACAATAAAGGCTTCAAACCCATTTTTCTTCAGTCCGCCTAAAACAAACTGGACTTCGTCCGGCATTTTAATTCTCTTCATATCCACCTCTACAGCTTATTCACAAGCTCCTTAAACTGCTTTCCCCTCTCTTCGTAGTTGTTAAACATTCCCCATGACGCACAGGCAGGCGATAGCAAAACATGATCCCCTTCTTTTGCGTGGGCGTGGGCACATAAAACTGCCTCGGGAAAGGTGTCCTTACAGACATAATTCGTAAAACCCAGACGGTTACAAGTCTCAACCAGTTGATCTCGTACCTGACCGATAATAATGGCAAGTTTTACTTTCCCAGAAAACGCTGATACAAATTCATCAAAGCTAATTTTCTTATCATAGCCCCCGATGATGATGATCGTTTCCCCCTTCATCGCTCGAATCGCTTTGATGGATGAATCCGGATTGGTGCCTTTTGAATCATTATAATATTTTACCCCATCTAGCGTGCGGACATATTCTATCCTATGCTCAACAGGCTGAAAACGAATGAGCACCTCTCTAATGATCTCAATAGGCACACCGTAAGCATGCGTAATTAAAACTGCCGCCATCGCATTTTCAACATTGTGCATACCGATAATCTGCAAATCTTGCATGTGACAAATCGCCTCTTCCATTTCTCCGTCTTTTAATACGAT
Source organism: Eubacteriales bacterium (assembly GCA_031549455.1). GTDB lineage: Bacteria > Bacillota > Clostridia > Lachnospirales > JAKSVV01 > JAVBPT01. The sequence continues at coordinate 43,925 of JAVBPT010000005.1, read as the reverse complement.
CTCTTCTCCCCTTAAAAACGCCCCCCGTTCTAAGCTCTGCTTCGAGGAGAAGAAAAGCACCTTTGCCTCTGTTTTATCCCTCATCCCTCTTGTGACCTCATCGTCAAAGTTTAAAACTAGTGTATCCTCCGCGGTCTGATTTTTAAAGATATTTTCCTTGGCCTGGATATACTTTTCCATTGTTTTATGACGATCCAAATGATCTGGTGTAATATTTAAAACCGCACTCACATGAGGCCTAAATTGGTCAATGGTCTCAAGCTGAAAGCTACTAAGCTCAAGAACAATGTTTTCACTTTCTACCCCAAGCACCTCTTTTGAAAAGGGCGTCCCAATATTACCAAGCGCAAGTGTGTTCACATCAAACGCTTTTACAATCTCATACACAAGTGTGGTGGTGGTGGTTTTTCCATTTGTTCCAGTGATACCGATGATCTTCTCTTTTGGTTTGCAAAGATCATAGTTGATCTCAATCTCTCCCAAGATCTTGATCCTTTTCGTCCTTGCAACCTCCAAAAAATCCAAATCGGTTGGAACGCCTGGACTTAAGGCAATCACTTGTGTTTCATCAAGGAGCGAGGAGACCTCTACCGTCTGCCCATGTAAAAACCGAACACCCTCTTCTAGTTGTGCTCTAATCTCTTCTTCATTTAAATTCTCTGTATGATCATATAAGGTTACTTCTTTATCCATTTTTATAAGCGTGTTACTAAGTGCAATCCCACTTCTGGCTGCCCCAATCACCAAAATTTTTTTCTCTATCATTAACCCAACTTTCTTAGCCGTTCCCTCTTTTTATATCAACCAATTGATTGAAAAGCATGTGTCCCTCTGGTTTTTTTTCCACTACCACAGCCGTCTCTTCCGCTTTCTCTTTTAAAAGGCTCGAGATAAATTCCTTTTCTTCCTTTGTTACTTCTAGCTTTAGTTCCTTTTTTTCAACTGGTTCTTCCACATACTTTACATCTATTTTTTGATCCAGGTTGGCCAAATTATTAATAAATTCGTTCTCTTCTTTTATAATATTATAATTTTTAATTTTTTCAACATTAAAGTCATATTTTGTAACCACAAAATATTCTTCTTTGTTAAGCAATACAAGTACTTTGCTGGTATCGAGTTTGGTATATAATTTCTCAAGCTTCTTATCATCTGCCTGAAGTTCTCCTTTTAGAATCATCTCGGTTCGCTTGTTTGAGATAGAGAAGAATAGTTTTGCTCCTACATTTTCCAATATCTCCTTTTTATATTTAGGTTCATACGCTATTGTATTTTGAACTCCAATTAAATAGAAGATTTTGTATACGGATGCCGCGATCAGATGCTCCTCCAGTGCATTCATGGTCTGATAAAGACTTAAGTCTTCTATCATCACGTTGATGTAAATGCTATGATCTCGGTTCACGATGTCATACACCTGTTTTGAATAATTATAAATTAGATCTAGTAGCAATTCTACTTCTAAACTGTTTTCTTCCCCGGCCTGTATCAGACAGATAGAAGGGTTGGATTTAAAAACATCCAGGTTGAGTTCTTTTTCTCCTTTTTGAAAGAGGCCACAATTTACTCTTTCAAGTGATCTTTTCGCAAAATGGAGAAACTCTAAAATCCTCTCGTCATCCCTATTTTCCATTGTCTCTAAGATTTCAAACCCTGTATTTGAGATCTTGATTTTTTGTCTTATTTCGGCGGCACTCGCATTCTCAATCAGTCTCTTTACTTGCTCAATGGTTCTTTTTTCCTCCTGTGGATTGCTTTTTACGAGAAACACACACGCCATAAGTAGTTTGATGGTATCCTCTCTAAAGCTGATCTCTGAATTCTCCGAAAAGAGTAAGATTTTTCTCGCAAAGACTTCCACTTCTTCATAGGTATTTATATAACTCAAAATGTCGATGCTATACTCCGGAAAGCCCTCTTTGAGATTGATATGGTAAAGATCGAATCCCTCTTTCTTCCACTCCTCCTCTTCTGATTCAGAAAATTTTCTCCCCTTTGAGATAATGAAACTACTTGAGTTCGGGAGAGTCAGACTTCTCTTCATCCGATCGAAAAACTGGTTTTTTTCGTCTTCAAACACAAAAACACTGCTTATGTTTCTGGCTTTTAGATCGATATAAATTTTCTTCACCTTCTCTTTGATTTTAATAAGCCCCACTTCAAGTCCTTTTCTATAATGAATCACATGATAATCCATTAGCTTTAGGTGGTTGATGTCCAGTGAATTGACAAAAGGCTTAATTTTGATAAAATCCTCTCTGACTGCCTCTCCCAGTCTGGTTTTCCTATTCAACAGAATGATACATAAAGCCAGAGTGGATAAGGAAATATAAACCCAAAAAGCAAGACTCTCTGGGTAAATCGGCACGATATGAATGGTCTCTTTTGATAAATAGAGCAGACTAAAAAGAATGCTAAAGCCAAGATAGCATACCATATAATAAATCATCCCTTTTAGTAGCTTTTCCATGCAAAGACTCCAATCTGCCATCATTATATCAGAGTTTGGAAAAAAATGCTAGTCCTTTATGTAAAACCTCATTTGGTATTGACAAAGAATGATCAAATAGAAAGAAATAAGCCGGCAAAATCTACTTTTGCCGGCTTATTTCTATTTTTTTTCTTTTAAAATATCTCGGATCTCTGTCAATAGTCTCACATCCGCTGGTGGCAACTCCGCTTTTTTCTCCTCCACCACCTCAATCTTGCTTCTTACCTTATTCAAATACTTTAAAAGTAAGAAGATTGAGAAAGATATAATCAGAAACTCTAAAATCATTTGTATAAAATTTCCGTACTTTAGCGTCACCGCATCCCTTCCTTCTATCTCGTGCACCAATATAAAGCTTAGGGTGGTCAGATTGATCCGCCCAATCACAAGACTTAGTATCGGCATGATGATATCATTTACAAGTGATGCGGTAATTTTTCCAAAGGCTGTCCCGATGATCACTCCCACAGATAAGTCAATGATGTTTCCCTTGATCGCAAATTTCTTAAAATCTTTCAACATCTCTTTCATTCTATTACTCCAACTTCTTTTATACGCCCATTAAAAACACTTTATAGGCTTTGTAAATTTCATATAAATCATATTTCGAAATCACCTCATTGGGTGAGTGCATTCCGAGTACCGCAAGTCCTGCATCCACTGTCTTGATGCCATAGTTTGCAAGAAACTTGGCAACGGTTCCACCGCCACCTTCGTCTACTTTACCAAGCTCAGAGACCTGCCATTTGATATTGTTTTTATTAAACAAAGTCCTAATTTCCGAGATGTATTCGGCATCGGCATCATTTGATCCCGCTTTCCCTCTAGCGCCGGTGAACTTCACCAGTGTGATTCCATATGAGAGCTTGGAGGCGTTTTGTTCATCATGCACCTCTTTAAAAATGGGATGGAACCCCGCATCCACATCTGATGAAATGGACTTTGAATTCCATAAACATTTGGTTAGCGTCGTGTAAACGTCCTTACTCGAAAGTTTTGTGATGAGATCCGACATAAAAAACTCCAAATATCTGGACTCCAGTCCCGTTCCACCTGTTGAACCAATCTCTTCTTTATCGGCTAGATAGCAAATGAGTGTTTTTTGAGGAATCTCTTTAAGATCCATGATGGCCATGGCAGCAGAGTAACTACAAACACGGTCGTCATGCCCATAAGCTGCGATCAATGCTCGGTCAAACCCCACATCCTTTGCTTTATGTGCGGGTACAAGTTCAAGCTCTGCTGTAAAGAGATCTTCTTCATCAATGCCATAGTCCTTATTTAGTTTTTCCACAATTGCATATTTTACAAGATCCTTTACCTCTTTATCCTTGATGGTGGCTGGTATTGCACCCACTATGATCTTAAGCTCTTCACCCTTTAAAACATCCTCGGATTTTCTTTCTCTTTGTACGTTTTTATCAAGGTGTGGTAACAGATCTGGAATCATGAAGATGGGTTCGTCCTCATCCTCTCCGATTGACAAATCCAGCTTATCTCCGTTCTTTAGAATAACCACTCCGTGCATGGCAAGCGGAATCGATCCCCATTGATATTTCTTGATGCCGCCATAGTAATGGGTTTTCATCATGGCATATTCTGAGTCTTCAAAAAGTGGATTTTGCTTTAAATCCAGTCTTGGAGAGTCAATGTGCGCCACAATAAAGTTTGCTCCTTCTTCGATCTCTTGCTTTCCGATCACCGCAAGCACAATATTCTTTTCCCGGTTAATATAATAAACCTTGTCTCCCGCCTTTAGTTTTTTATAACTTTCTGCTGGCTTAAAGCCCGCCTTTTTAGCAAAAGCCTCCATTTGCATGGTCACTTCTCGTTCCGTCTTTCCTTTGTCCAAAAACTTTTTATAGTCTTCCGCAAAATCAAAGATTTCCTTCATTCTTTTTTTGTCCAGATTTTTATATCCATTTTCTCTTTTGTAGATCATTTTACATCCCTCCATTAATTTAATATTATCAAAAAACTTTATAAAGTCAATTGGTTCTTAATTTTTCATAATAAACCAACAGTGTCATTTTTATATAATGTTCTAACCAAAACCCAAGAATCCCAAAGCTAAATAAGGTGAGTAAGTAGATCGGAATAAAACTGATCAAAATTTTAATCAAACGGAATGTCTCTCCCTTTGTAATCTTTTTGTTCAAACGAAGAATTTCAAAGAAAGAAAGGGTTTCATTTTGAACCATACAATAGTGTATCAGTTCAAATTTGATTTTTGACATGATTCCCGGAACCAAAAAAAGCAGGCTGTATAAAAAGATTTTGGTTTGTTTATATATTTCTAATAGTATCAGTTTATACAGCAATCTTATACTTCTAAATGGATAAAAAAGATCGCTAAACCTTTCTCTTTTTTGCGCTATGTTCATCAAAAATTTTGCATAGCCAAAGTCCGTCACAGATGTGAAAATGTTAAAAATATATAAGGTCACAGGTGCTTCTATCCCAATAGACAGAAAGAGGTTATCAATGTCGATTAGGTCCATTACCAGCTTCATAACCGAGATCAGCAAAATGGAGTTGAAAAGGAAGTGAAGCAACCCAAAGAAGGCGCATTTATTCCATTTATCCTGCAAGCGATTTTTGGCTTCTTGTTTTAATTCTTTTATCATCTTTTTATTGTTCCAAAACCGTGTTAAAATATGATCAAAAAAAGAAGTTATACACTTCTTTTTGCGATCTCAACACAGTTTTCAAGGAGGGTGACAATCGTCATCGGTCCCACTCCCCCAGGTACTTTGGAAATATGGGAAGCCTTCTGGCTACAGTCCTCAAAGTCAACATCCCCGCAAGTCTTCCCCTCTTCATTTTTGTTTATTCCCACATCGATTAATACAGCATCTTGGCGAACCATTTCTTTCTTTACAAACCTTGGTTTCCCAATCGCCGCAATCAAGATATCTGCCTCCCTCGTCACCTCTTCTAGATTCTTGGTTTTGGAATGACAAACCGTGACAGTCCCATTCTTCCCGATGAGTAGCGATGCCATTGGCTTTCCAACAATATTGCTCCTCCCAAGAATCACACAGTTTTTTCCCTCTATCTGAATCTGATATTCCTCTAATAAATGTACAATTCCAAGAGGTGTACATGGAATCATATACGGCATGCCAAGATGTAATAATCCAACATTTTCTGGATGAAAGCCATCCACATCTTTTTGGGGATCCATTTTTTTCATGATTTCTATTTCCCGTATTTGTTTTGGTAATGGTAACTGCACCAGGATTCCCGTGACAGCATCATCCCGATTTAGCTTCTGAATGAGTTCTATAAGCTCTTCTTCTGTGGTTGTTTCCCTTAGACGATACACTTCTGACTCGATCCCCACCTCAAGACAAGCCTTTTCTTTGCTTGCAACATATTTTTGAGAGGCGTAGTCCTCTCCAACAAGTACAACAACTAGTTTTATACAAACTCCATTTTTCTTAATGCGCTCAACTTCCATTTTCAACTTGCTTTTTATTTTTTCAGCTGTACTCTTTCCATCTATTATGATCATACTGTTTTTTTAAGCTTTTTGTCATAGTATGCCATAATCAGTTGATCTAGCTTTACACTGATGTCGTAGATTTCTTGATAGTCTTTATTTTCTACCACCATACAGTTAAGTTGTTTCTTCATTTCTTGCATTTCTAGGATTTGGTTTCTTCTTTCTTTTTCCATGCTTTCCTCCTTTCCCATAGGTATAAAGTTGAACTAATCAGCATTAATAAAATAGCCACAATTTGTGAAATCGGATAATGTTGTACTTGTAATTGGTCTACTCTTAATCCCTCAATAAAAAACCGAGCCAGCGAATAAAAGAATAGATAACTGAGTACAACCTGACCATCCATTTTTTGTTTGCAGTTTACAAGAAGTGCAAATATCAAGAAGCAGGCGATGGATTCATACAAAAAGGTTGGATGCACCTGTATGTAATCTTGATCAAAGTACCGCACATGCGTTACATGTTCCATATATCCCGCAACATCGCTTCGGATTGCCATGGCAACTAGGTTGTCTGTGTACCCTCCAAACGCTTCTTTATTAAAGAAGTTGCCCCATCTTCCGATCGCCTGACCAAGCACCAAGTAGGGTGCCAGCGTATCCGCAAAGCTTAGAAATTGGATTTTTTTAATCCTGCAGTATACAATGGTCGTAAGAATAGCTGCTAAGATGGCTCCATAGATTGCAATGCCCCCGTTTCGAAGATTGAAGATCTGAAGCTTATGTTGACTATAATAGTCCCAGGAGAAGAGAACATAATAGGCTCTTGCCCCCACGATTGACATGAATATTACTGTAATAATATAGTTTACATAATCCTCTATCTTTTCTCCTCTCTTCTTGAGCTTATTTTCTAATAAAATGTATCCAAGAAGAATTGAGAACGCGATCAGTAGACCATAATAATACACTTTGATGCCCATCACTTCAAATGCCACATTGCCAACATTAAACTTCAGATTAAGATTCGGAAAATAAATTTGCGGTGCCATTTTCACTCCTATACTCTATATCGCCCTTTGTTTTTAGCAAGCTTAGCCCTGATTCGTCGCAAGTTTCGATATTTTTTTGCCTTTATAATAATATTCTAACATTTATATCTATTATTTTCAATTATTATTTTAAGAAGTGATCGACACTTTTTGACCTTTTATGATCTGTTTGTATCTTATTTGCAAAAAGCTGTAACTAGTTTTATTTTGGGGCATATAGTTTATTATAAAATATTAGAGGGGCAAGGTGACCTACTCTTACCCTAATCAGTTAAAAAACTGAAAGTAGCGATAAATAGATAAGATATGGTAATTTTTAAATCAAATTATAAATAAGATCTGTATTTTTGAAGTTAGTAGTTTTCACCAAGCTAGCTCGAAAACGAATAGAGGTGATTATATGTTTAGATGTAATAATGGATGCGATTTTGATGAATGCAGATGCATGTGGGTTAGAAGAGAAGACGACTGTTGTAGAAGAGACAATGACTGCTGCGAAAGGGATTGTTGTTGCAGACGTCATCATAGACATCACAAACGTCATCACAGACATTGTTGTTAGTATAAAAAAGGGGAGGGCCCTCAGTAGAGAGCGCACTCCTCTTTTTTTAATTTATGACCTTTTCACCGTGACGAAAAGATCGAATATAATATTATTTGGCCTCGCTAGGCGTTCCTGCTTTTGTTCTGGAACCGCGTCCACGCGCTTTAACGTGTTGATCCTTCATAGCGGCTTCCTTACTCATACTGATCCTCTTGGGTTGAGGTTCCTGCCATTTTGCGACTGGCGGAAGGTAGTGTGCCGGCGTGTTGATCCTTTCGCTGTACACTCTTTTTCAGCTCCTTGTAATAATATTATATCATCAGTCATCACTCGACGTTGAGCCTTTTGTTGGTTTTTGTCGAATCATGTCAAATAATATGTACCTATAGTATACGATTATTATATGATTGTCAAGAGCAAAATATGCAAAAAAGGACCTTGGTGAGTCCTTTTTTATAATAGGGTTTTGTTTTACTTTTTACTTACCATTTTTTCGATAAGAGCATCCATGTCATATTCATACGTTCCATTGTCCATTCTTTCCTTGATGTCGTTTACTAAATCTTCTCTCACGTCACTTACCTCTCTGGCTGCATTCAATGCTAGCTTAAAATCGCTTGCCACTCCTGTAAGACTAACTTTATCTTTCCCCATGGTAGGCGTCACGTGCTTTACATTATCCGTTTTATTGGCTTTTGAAATATGATTTACACCGTATGCTGCTTCAACTTTTCTAACATCCATGTTAGCCACCTCTTTCTTAAATTTGGTATCCTGATATATATATCGGAATACTTTAAGATTTCTTTATAGTTTTTTTAATATTTATAAACCATGGTTACTTGCGCCCTCATCTCAAGTTGGCCCGCTTCAATCGGTACAGAAGAGCTTTGATCACTTTCTGCCATTGCCCCATTTGTTAAGTAATTTCGAATGGATGGTGCATAATACGATGTCGTACCTTCTGACACCATCAAGGGTTTATTTACCTTCACACCAATCGAGTCTGCCAGAACCTTGGCTTTGGCCTCTCCTCTTTTAGTGGCAAGCTTTAAGGCATTTTCATATGCGCTGGTTGGATCATCTAATGCAAAGTTGATGCTCACATCTGAGTTTATACCTTTTCCAATCGCAATGTCAAGCAAATTGCCAACTTTTGTTAGATCTTTTACCTTGACATTCAGTGTATTGCTCACATTATAACCCTTCAGCGTTCTACTTCCATTGTTGGGATTGTAATCATATACTGGATAGATGCTAATGCTAGCGGTTTGCATATCCTTTTTATCAATTCCTTGTTTTCCAAGCTCATCGATGGTTGCATTCATAATTCTGGTCACTTCGTCTTGCGCTGCCTTTGCTGTGGTCTTTTCAATGCTCACCCCAAGACTTAAATTTGCGATATCCGGTGCGATTCGGTAAATCCCCTCAGCATTTACGGTAATCGTATTTTCCATGTTTACTTCTTCCGCTTTTGAAACACTTCCTCTTTCAAAATATCTTGTTCCGAAAACACCCAGACTAAAGATAAATAGTACACAAAGTGCAATCAAAATTTTGTTTTTAGAATTCATAACTTACCTCCTTTTAAAAATCAATTTTATAACTATAAATAGAACGAATAAAATGACCAATGTAATCGTGATATTAAAGATATTTGCCAGGATCCATAATACAAATTCTTCAACATTCAGCACTAGGTTATTGGTCGCCATTACAAGGCTTTGTTTTGCTTTCTCAATAAACGTGCCATCTTGTTTTCTAATCTCTTTGTAGTCTAATACCTCTGCTATGTTTAGATTGAGGTAAGAATACTCCACCTGATCATTTAGATTTACCTTTTGTGATTTATAGTACTCAAGCTCATTTGTCGTACTATTGATGTTTTCCATAATGAGCAAAATATCTTCCATCTTAGTCGCCTTTTTGAGGACCTCTTTTAAGGACTCCAGTTGGGTTTCTAGAAGGTCTATTCTGTTCTCAATGTCAACGTAACTCTTGGTCACATTTGTGATGGTCTCATTGGTTGAAGTCACCCTGCCGAGCTTGTAGATTTCAGCTGATAAGTCCATGAACTTATCTCGTTCAACCCGAATGGTCATATTTGCATTTTTTAGATCCCTCCCCTGTGCTGTATTGCTATAAACATAAATATTTCTGGATTCCACATAGGCATTATACTTTTGAATGAGGGTCTCTATTTCTGTCATAGTTTGATCCATGTCAACCACTTCTATACTACTGCTGCCCTGTTTAATCTCTTTATCTGCTGTCTTTTTAATGTTCATTGGGGCATCGCTTGTTACTCCCGAGATGCCCATCTCTTCACTTTCTGCCATATCATACGTTCTTAATTCTTCATTCTTTTTTGCATTTTGCGCGGTGGACGGAGAAATCATCTTTGTAAGGTTTTGTTGCATCCCGCTGAAATTGATTTCTGGCAGGTTAACCCCTCCCGTTTTATCAAATACGGTAATCACTAGTAGGAAGATAAATAAGGTTGCAATCACAATCCCGGTTCCTCTAGCAAAATTTCGAAAACTGTGCTTGATTTCTTGATTTCTTATATCATTCGCCGTATCTAGATTTTCAATCTCTCTCATAATGTTTTTATGCAGATCTTTCGGTACTGCTTTGGGTTCGCTACTCCTTAGTACATTAATCATATTTTCGGTCTTAGCATAAGCTTCTTTGCACTTACTACATGTTTTTAAATGATCTTCAATCTTTTTCATCTGTTTTTCAGGGAGACTTTTTTCAAGATACATAAACATAACTTTTTTCATTTTTCCGCAATGCATCAGATCATCCTCTCTTTCTTTTTACTAATTAGACTGAGAAGCTTATCATTTTGTTTCATCAATTTTGTAAGTTTTTCCCGAAGCATACTTCTTCCCCTGTTGATTCTTACCTTTACCGTGTTCTCATTTAAAGAAAGCGCATCCGCAATTTCCGCATAGGCAAGGCCTTGCATATCTCTCAAAACAATCGGCACTCTATATTTCATTGGTAAATTTTTAATAATCTTTTTGAGCTCAAGCCTCAGTTCTTTTTCTTCCAACAATTCTTCTGGGGACTTGCCGCGGATATCTGGAAATTCCTGCAACTTGTCATTTTCAGTTTCAATGTCCACATATTCAAAGTAACGTTCTTTTTTCTTTCTAAGTTCATCAATACAAGTATTAATAGCAATCTTATAGAGCCACGTTTTAAATTTTGACTTATAGTTAAACTTTTCTATGTTTTTAAACACTTTAACAAAAATTTCTTGTGTTGCATCCTGAGCATCTAGCGTATTGTTAAAGAAATTGTAGGCGAGATTATATACATATCCTTCGTATTCGCTTACCAGATTCTCAAACGCCTTACTGTTCCCATTTTGGGCAAGTGTGATGGTGGCGTTTTCTTTATCTGGGATAAAACTAAGCTCAACATCTTTTTTTACTGGCTCTATCATTTTGCCTCCACTTCTATATTTTTTTTAATTTTTTCATATAATTTATCACCAATGCCTTTTACCTTCTTGATGTCCTCTTTTTTTGTAAACCCAGCTGTCTCCCTATATGTCAGAATCCGATCTGCAATCGCACTCCCAACACCATTTAGCTTCATAAGGTCCTCTTTGGTCGCTGTATTTAAATGGAACACCTGAATTTTTACGTCCTCTCTTGGAGTAGACGCAAACTTATAAATGAAAGTTACAAAAAGCAATAAAAAAATGCAGGCAATTCCAATTTTCATCTTCATATTTCTTTAATAATCTCCTTTGTGTAACGAATCATTCTATCCTTTACCCTGTTTGCGGTTTCGATCACCTCTTTATGATCGAGCGGCTGTTTTAAGATCCCTGCCGCCATATTGGTGGCACAGGTAATCCCAAGTACCCTCATTTTCCCGTGTCTTGCGATCACCACTTCCGGCACGGTGGACATCCCCACCATATCTGCCCCAAGCCCTCGCAACATTCTTACCTCACTCGGTGTCTCATAACAAGGCCCTGTCATATAAGCGTAGACACCCTCTTGAACTCGTATCTTCTCCCTTTTGGCAACTTTTTTTGCCAAAAGGATGAATTCCTCATCATATGCCACGCTCATATCCGGAAAACGAACCCCAAAGGTCTCAAGGTTCTGTCCGACGAGCGGATTATTTCCGGTTAGATTCATGTGATCCTTTATTAAAATGATATCCCCCGGCTTAAATTTTTGATTGATCGCTCCAGCTGCATTGGTTACAATTAACTTCCCAATTTTTAAACTCTGCATCACGCGGATTGGAAAGGTGGTTTCTTCTAGCTTGTACCCCTCATAGTAATGAAATCGTCCTTGCATCATCAGCACCCTTCTCTCTCCCACATGGCCAAAAACAAGCTTTCCGGCGTGTCCTGCCACAGTTGAGATTGGAAAGTGCGGAATCTCTTTATAATCAATCACCACTTGGTCTGTCAAAATATCCACGAGATCGGAAAGCCCACTTCCTAAAACAATGGCTAGATCGATGGCCTTATTTGTTTTTTGATTAACATAATGCTTTGCTTCCTCTATCTTTTCTAAAATTTCCATTGCCCATTCTTTCAATAATTATATTTATTATATGGGATAGATTTATTTTATCAAGTATTTACAACAAAAAAGTCGTACAAATTTGTACGACTCTCTATTATATTATATATTAGTATTTTAATCCAAAGTAGGATCTTGGCACTTTACAGATTGGACATTCTCTCGGAGCCTCCACGTTTTGATGAATATAACCACAATTTGAGCATACCCACATCGCGCCGTTTTCTGATTTTTTACTGATCTTCTCATTCGCATGATTAAAGAATTGGAGGCACTTATTTTGATGTCTTTTTTCGAACTCAAGGTAATCCCTCACAACCGCATTATTATAAGTATTTTTGTTTTCAATATCCATAAAGCCAGGATAGGTCCTGGTGATATAGTTATCCACGATTTTTTTATCTATTCCATTTTTTCCATCTACATCAATAAACATCTCTACCTCCTATTTATTATCTATGTTGATCCAGGTATTGTCCTCATTTTCTAGCTGTGTTAGGTTGGGATTAAACTTGATATCTCTAAACTTACACGGATAAATTTCCGTTCCATTATTGGTCAAAACGCCCCAAAAACCCAGTTCATTTTTTACATAGATGTTCTTTTCGTCGAAGCGTATCGCTTGATAGCCTCTACAGTTTAGTTTATTCCCCTCATGGTCGTAAAGTTCCCAGAGAGTCGTTTCTTCATTTCGAATCGCCACGTTTCTTTTTCCGATCTCTATGTCATGATCTAGATAGGCGCATGGGATGATGCTTTTACCTTTCTCTGTAACTACTCCACAAAGCATGGTGTCTTGATTCTTAAATTTCATACCACATTTTAGGTTGGTTATGTCATCCATCTTCATCACCTCCACAAACAGATTATATACCATTTTCCTTATTTTGTCAATTGTAGTTTTCCCTTTTTTTATATGGATATTCTAAAAAGAATGCATATAGGACCTTTGCAAGCAAAAGTCCTATACTGGAGATTATATAAATGTTTAAACGTACGTCCAATTTTATTGTTGTAGCAGTTGTAGTACTCCTCTTGGCGTTTGCATTGCTTGAGCAAGCATGGATTGTGATGCTTGTTGTAAGATGTTGGTCTTCGTCAAGTTCATCATTTCTTTTGCCATATCCACGTCTCTAATACGAGATTCGGCTGCTTGCATGTTTTCTGCTCCCGTGTTTAGATTGTTAATTGTATATTCCAAACGGTTTTGGATGGCCCCATATTTACTTCTCTCTTGTGACACCGAGTTGAGCGCATAGTCTAATTTTGTAATTGCAATATTTGAATTTTCAAGCGTGGTCACATCTAATGAATATTCTATTAGTGCTGCATCCGTTCCGTTGGTTACATTTCTTTCTTTTGTATATCCATTACCCGGCTCGTTGGACACAATGCCAAGTGCCTGTGCTCTCATATCTCCGAAACTCATTCGAATCGCTTGATATGCATTGGCTCCTACGTGGAATGCGGAGGAGTTATCTGCCTCTCCATTTTTTAGACGATCGAGCCCTTGCTTTTGCGCTAGGTTGATTGTGATTTCTGCATTATCTGCTGCAGTGGTCGCATCTAGTGCCGCCACAATATCAAACTTGATTCCACTTGACTCAAAACTGGTTGTGGTGGAGGCTCCTGTAGCTGACATAACCACACCTGGCATGATTTCTTCTTTGTTGATTACATTTCCTGTTTGATCTAAATATTCCACAGTGTACTTGGAAGTTGTTGCCGTCGCTGCTCCCTCAACCTTTAAACGAATGCTAGTCACTCCTGCGAGTCTTAGGTCGTCATCCGCTGTACTTCCTGCGACTACTTCTAAATTTTCAAGACTAAATAGTCCTCTATCGTTTGCGGTCCAGTCATTTTCTGTGGTATAGTTTGCAAATGTTGCATCGGCTGTCCCTGCTATTTCCCCTTTATTTAAATCAATGGTCACCTTAGATCCATCTTTTGCTGCCTCATACTCTGCCTTGCTGATTTGAAAAGTGATGCCGTGATTGTTATACATATAAGTATCCCCATTCAAAACCATTTGATCAGAGTCAATCTTCATATTGACAGCGGCATTATCTGTTGCATCAATATCGATTGTGAAGGTTCCTTTGGCTGCGTTCTTTGTAATGGTAATAGTGTTGGGCACGCTTGCGTCCAGTGTTCCCCAAGCAATACTTGGATCCGCGCTGATTTTAAGACCTGCGCCAACTGGATCTTGTCCATCTGTAATTTTAAAATGGGTACTAGTTCCTTCCCAGGTTGCACCAATCGAATATTGGATTGCGCTAGCTGGCAAAATGCCTGCCTTAATCACAGTCCGATCTGATAGTGCTGCGTGTTCTGACTTGCTTCCATCCAGAAGTTTCATTCCATTAAATTCTGTGGTATTTGCAATTCTGTTGATTTCCGATGTAAGCTGCCCAAACTCCCCTTGCAAGGCTTGCCTGTCCATTTCTTGGTTGGTGTCGTTGGCTGCTTGAATGGCAAGCTCTCTCATTCTTTGAATACAAGATTGCATTTCAGATAGGGCACCTTCTGCGGTTTGAATCATACTGATTCCATCCATTGCATTTCTTGATGCCTGATTTAGCCCTCTAATTTGTGCTCTCATTTTTTCAGAGATGGATAGCCCAGCGGCATCATCCCCTGCTCTATTGATCCTGTATCCTGATGACAACTTTTCCATACTCTTGGACTGTAATGTTTCCACTGATGTTTTTTTATTGTAAGTGTTAATGGCTGGCAAATTGTGTGCTATTATCATTTTATAACCTCCGATAATAAATATTAAATTACTTCTTGCTAAGTATGTCGTATGAAAAAAATTAAACTTTATAGTCCTTTATAAAATATTTAAAAAGAAGTCTACATTTATAAACTTCTTTCCCATTCTCTTTATTATTGTTGTAGCAACTGTAGCACCCCTCTTGGTGTTTGCATGGCTTGTGCAAGCATGGCTTGTGATGCCTGTTGCAAGATATTGGTCTTTGTTAGGTTCATCATTTCTTTGGCCATGTCTACATCTCTGATACGAGATTCTGCCGATTGCATGTTTTCAGATCCCGTGTTTAAGTTGTTGATGGTATATTCTAATCGATTTTGAATTGCCCCATATTTACTTCGTTCAAGTGATACCGCGTTCAGCGCTGTATCCACTTTTACAATCGCAATATTTGAATTTTCAAGATTGGTTACATCTAGTGAGTATTCTACAAAAGCAGCGCTGGTTCCATTGGTTACATTTCTTTCTTTCGCAAATCCCACACCCGCTTCATTGGATACGATACCGAGTGCCTGTGCTCTCATGTCGCTAAAACTCATCGTGATTGCTTGATATGCATTGGCCCCCACTTGAAACGCAGAGGAATTGTTCATTACTCCATTTTTTACGCGATCCAGACCAAGTTTGTTTGCAAGGTTTAGGCTTAATTCTGCATTCTCTGCTGGCACACCATCTCCTAAGATATTCATTGTAAACTCAAGGCCATTTGAGGTAAACGTGAAGCTGCTATTCCCTGCTCCTGATAAAGCGGCTCCAGGGGAAACCTCCTCTTTGTTCACGACCTCCCCTTGGGAATTTAAAAATTCAACAATATATTTTGCAGTTGGCAAACTTGCATCCTGCACTTTGATTTTAATATCGGTTACATCCGCTAATCTAAGATCATCTTCCGTGGTTGCTCCCGCAATGGATTTAAGACTACCAATACTGAAAAGCCCTCGATCATTTTCGGTCCAGTCGTTTTCCGTCGTATAGTTAATGGAGGTGGCATTTACTGTACCAAGGGTCGCTCCTCTGTTTAAATCAATGGTTACCTTGGATCCATCTTTTGCGGCATCATACTCCGCCTTGCTAATTTGAAAGGTAATGCCATGATTGCTATACATATAAGTGTCCCCATTTAAAACCATTTGATCAGCATCGATTTTCATATTCACAGCGGCATCGTCTGTCGCATTAATATCAATGGTGAAGGTTCCTTTGGTTGCATTTTTTGTAATGGAGATGGTGTTTGGTACGGTTGCATCTAGGGTCCCCCAAGCAATACTTGGATCCGCACTGATTTTAATCCCTCCACCAACCGGATCTTGCCCATCCGTAATCGCAAAGTGTGTGCTGGTCCCTTCCCAGGTTGCGCCAGTTGAATACTGAATCGCATTGGTTGGCAAGATACCCGCCTTAATAACCGTTCTGTCAGAGATTGCGGAATTCTCTGATTTACTTCCATCAAGGAGTTTCATTCCATTAAACTCAGTCGTATTTGCGATCCGGTTTAATTCAGATGTAAGCTGTCCTATTTCGCTTTGAAGCGCTTGCCTATCTGCGGTTTGATTGGTATCATTGGCCGCTTGAATGGCAAGCTCTCTCATTCTTTGTAAAATACCATGTGCCTCCGATAGGGCGCCTTCAGCAGTTTGGATCATACTAATTGCATCTTGTGCATTTCTTGAAGCCTGATTTAATCCTCTGATTTGGGCTCTCATTTTTTCGGAAATGGATAACCCTGCGGCATCATCCCCTGCACGGTTAATTCTATATCCTGAAGATAGTTTCTCCATGCTCTTTGACTGTAGATTTTCAATTCCCCATTTTTTATTATATGTATTAATGGCTTGCAGGTTGTGCGCGATAATCATTTTAAACCTCCGAGTTTTATTTCTTACTCTGTATGTCGAACACTTTTTTCAAAACTTTATACAAAAAAAATATGATTTCTCATATTTTATTGTTGCAATAATTGTAAAACACCTCTTGGGGACTGCATTGCCTGCGCAAGCATAGCTTGTGATGCCTGTTGCAAGATGTTGGTCTTTGTTAGATTCATCATTTCTTTGGCCATATCCACATCTCTAATACGAGATTCTGCCGCCTGCATGTTTTCTGCTCCGGTGTTTAGGTTATTGATAGTATACTCGAGCCTGTTTTGAATTGCCCCATATTTACTTCTCTCCTGTGACACTGCGTTCAGCGCATAATCCAACTTTGTAATTGCAATATTTGCATTTTCCAGACTGGTTAGGTCCAGTGAATATTCCACAAGGGCAGAGTCTGTTCCGTTGGTTACATTTCTTACGTTTGTGTATCCATCTCCAGGTGTATTAGACACAATCCCAAGTGCTCCTGCTCTCATGTCGCTAAAGCTCATTCGGATTGCTTGATTTGCGTTGGCTCCCACATGGAATGCAGAGGAATTGTCTGCCTGCCCATTCTGCACCTTATCCAGACCTAGCTTCTGTGATAGGTCCAGTGTAATCTCTGCATCAACCGCCTCTGATAGATCGCCTGTGATGTCAAGGGTGAATGAGATCCCACTTGAGTTAAATGTCTTGCTGGTGTTGGCTGTTGCCGATAAAGCCGCACCAGGAACAATTTCTTCCTTATTGATTACCTCTCCTTTTGAGTTTAAATACTCAACTGTGAGTTTGGCGGTGGCTGCATTGGCATCTGCTACGGAAATTTTCATTTGTGTCACACCCGCAAGTCTCAAATCATCTTTTGGATCCGCCGCTGCTATCACGGTCACATTTCCAAGACTAAACAGTCCTCTATCGTTTGTTTTCCAGTCATTTTCTGTGGTGTAGTTGGCATTTGTACTATCCACTATCCCGGTGGTATTTCCCCTATTTAAGTCGATTGCTACTGTTGATCCATCTTTTGCAGCATCAAATTCTTTTTTACTAATCTCAAATTTGATCCCATGGTTATCATAGATATACTTATCGCCATTTAAAACCATTTGATCCGCTGTAATGGTTGTAGACTGGGGTGGTGCTCCTTTATCCGTTGCACTAATATCAATCTCAAATGTGGACTTTGAGGCATTTTTGGTAATGGTAATGGTGTTGGTCTCGGCTGCATCTAGTGTACCCCAATCAATGGGGTCCGTGCCTCCGATCTTTACCCCTGCATTTGCAGGGATTCCGCCATCCGTAATTTTAAAGTGAGTGCTATTGTCTCCCCAGGTTGCACCGGTTGAATACTGTATATCGGTTGGTGTCAGATTTCCGGATTTAACCACTGTTCGATCTGACAAGAAAGAATACTCCGATTTGCTTCCATCCAGAAGCTTCATTCCATTAAATTCTGTGGTGTTTGCAATTCGATTGATTTCCGATGTAAGCTGTCCAAACTCCCCCTGTAAAGCCTGCCTATCCATTTCCTGATTGGTGTCATTGGCGGCTTGAATGGATAACTCTCTCATTCTTTGAATAATAGAATGGGTCTCTGATAGCGCTCCCTCTGCGGTTTGAATCATACTGATCCCATCCTGTGCATTTCTTGAGGCTTGGTTTAATCCCCTAATCTGTGCTCTCATTTTTTCGGAGATGGATAGCCCTGCGGCATCATCTCCTGCACGATTGATTCTAGATCCAGATGATAATTTTTCCATACTCTTGGATTGCAAGCCCTCTACCTGTACCTTTTTATTATAGGTATTGATGGCTGGCATGTTATGAGCTATAATCATTTTTTAATACCCCCCATTATATATTTTTAAAAACTGCTAAAATCGTTTGTATATATTTTTTCATTTTTTTGCGTTTTCATTCGTTTTTTTGAAAGAAAATAAAAGCATCACTTTAAAAAGTGATGCTTTTAACTTATATTTGGTTATTCCATTTCTATTTCTGGAACCATTCGATCCGCTAGCTCAATCGGTCCGATCTTCGCTCCGTTATCATCGAATACTCTCATATTTCCACCGGAAATCTCATCCATCAAAATAATCTCTCTGCTTTCATCACTTCCAAACTCAAACTTGATATCCCAGAGGTTTAGACCCCTATCAAAAAGTTCATCGTCAATCAACCAGGTCAACTCTTGCGTCATTTTCTTACATGTTCTATATTCTTCCTCTGTCATCACATTTAATGCGATCAAAGCATCCTCTGTAATGAGCGGATCACCCTTTGCATCATCTTTTAGTGTGACTTCCACAAGAGCACCTAAGTTTTGTCCCTCACGCGCAATGCTTCCATACCTTCGAATAAAACTGCCGGTTGCAACTCTTCTACAGATAAACTCTAGCCCATTCCAAAAGGTCTCGCCTTCCGAACGGTCATGGTTCCATTTCCTAGATCAGAATCTTGGAATCCCGGCTTCTGAGATTTTTTGAAAAAAATAGGCAGACAGCTTTAGAGATACTCTCCCAAGTCCACCCATTGTCAACCCCACCTCATTGGCTCCTGGATCAAACACGCCATCCTTTCCCGTTGCGGTATCTTTAAATGCTAGCATAAGTGTTCCGTCCTCATTGCATAAACATCTTTTGTCTTTCCTTCATACATTTTGTTCATTGCCCTTCTCCTTTTTATTTATTCCCAACCTATTACTCCCCTAGTTCGTTTTCACTCCCTTCTACTTCACGAACCTCCAGAATATGCTTAATTTTGCTGGACAATCCTGTTATCTCGCTCTGCTGAATCATGGTTCCCTCCTCATCTTTTTCATAAATATTCATCGGAAAGGCCATGTCATATTGAAGCATTCCTGCTAAGATGATTTTTGGAATGGACGCCATTTGCCTCAGTGGAGCATCCGCAAAATGACGACACAAGAAATGGTCCCTCTCCATTGGAATACATGCCTCTCCATCTTTTTCTATATAAATCCACTCCCCTACTTCAGTAAGCTTAAATTGTTCGCCCTTTTCGCTCGTCATCTCATACCTTTTCTCTTTTGCATTCTCTTCATAAGTTTCCTCAACCCTTTTAATGCATCTGAATGTTGCACCTGCTGATCCTCTTCCATACTCCTCTTCAAACTTAGAGAATTTTTTTACCACTTTACACATCACGCTATCCATTAGACGATTGGTTGGAATCATCTTACTCTCCCATATTCCAAAACGTCCAGCAAAACACTCCACTGATCCTGTTTCAAAAGTTGTGGCCTGGTTTCGAGTGATGTAAACCTCCCCCTTTGCCACTATTACTTCATATACGTCCATTAGACTGTTTTGTATTTTATATCTACTAATTGGATCATTCTCTCTTACGATCCTATGTTCTCCACTTAATTCCCTCTTCAAAATGATTTGGGTAAAACGCCCATCCTCTTCTTTTCTATATTGGTTTGTAGAATATGTGACGGTATATTTGGGTTTTTGTAGCGCCATTAAAGTCACCGTATCCATATAAGGTGCTGCCTCTTTTGGATAGGATCCTCCTCTCGAGTCGATAAATTCTAAAATTGGCATTTCCCGGACCAACTGATCCTTATAATAAAAGCGGACTATTCCCTTCGAAATCTGGATTTGTCCGGTTGGCTTTCTATCTTCCAAAAACGAGTAATCTGTAAAAAAATACGCAAGGTCTTCTTCCTTTTCCCTGTCTACTTCCTTTAGACAATTTTCCTCTGTGGTCGGAATGTATTCAGCGGAAATGGGTTCTTCAAAGAGATAGGTGCTGACCCCTACCACAGAATCATTCTCCAATATAGACGGGGCAAATGCACAAAGCAAAAGAACAGCAGCAAACTGTCTGTCTCCTTTATAGCTCAGTACGTCCATAACTTCCTTTGGTATGTTCCTTGCTTTTAATATATCCCCTCTCTCACTCCAGTAATCCAGTGGCAATGAGCGGGGAAAGCATTCCTTCCCGTCCACTCTTTCAAAAAGGACCCCATTCTTAACGATTAGCTCGATCTTTCTGCCTCCCGAAAGGTGAATCTGGTAATGGATCTCCTCTCCGTGATAATCCATCCTTGTCCTTTCCTTTTTGTGCGCTAATACTGCTTTAAGTAAAGATATTCCCCACTCTTTCAAACTCATAATTTCTCCTAAAATACTCATTCCCAGCCTATTTCATATTTATATCATAGGTTACATCCTAAGTCAAGTTACACCCTCTTTTTAATCCATCTTGCCGCAGCGTACGAGCCTAGTGGAATCAGGATTACCATCAGGGTAAAGGCAATGGAATACTGCACTTTTCCTGTTTTTACAAAGGTGGACTGATCTTTAATCTTACGAATTCCAAGGCCTACCTTTGGATCCAACCAGTCAAGTAAATGCAGTACAAAAGCTTTGTTATCCTTTAGATTTGCGTTATTTAGAAAATCAATCCCGCTGGATACAAGTATCTTACTTTTTCCATCATCTCCCGAGATGATCAATGGGTTCGAGATGAAGTTGTTGATTGAATTTTTAACTATCTCGTCCGATACAACCACATTTTTAAAGTTAAGTATGTTGTTTTCACTATAGTGCATTTCCCTCGCATTTGGAAAGGTAATATATTTTATGGTGGTGGATAAACTTTTTGTGATCTCATGTTCAAAAAATCGTCCGATTAGTCCCGTATCCAAAACAGGATCGATCAGAACATCGTCTGCAATTGTGAAACCCAAATAGTCGCAAAACTCGAGAAATTGGTTTTGCTTTTCCTGCTTATTTAAATCAAATCCTATCCAGATCCTATTTCCTCTAAAGACCATTTCATAGAGCGCCTCAATCTCCTCTTTGGCGAGGTCCGTCTCTGGAGAAAAAAGAAAAATCGTTTGATGAGTCAATTCCTGTTCTAGCAGGCTGATCTCCTCAAAACGATAGCCCATATTTCCCAACAAGACTCTAAAATGACTAAGTTTTTCAGAGGCAAACTCCTCCCCATGTGTGTCCACATAATAGATCACATTGTCTCTTGTTGCCAATCGCTCTAGTGAACCAATAATCTGGTTTTCAATATCCAATTCGAGATATTCATCCTGCTTCTTGGCATAGGATTCAAAATCGATATTTAATATTTTATCATTTACCTGAATCAAAATACTTTTGTAAGTGGCCTCTTTATATTTTAAGATCTCATTGGGATGCTCGTCTAGATCGATCACCTTGCATTTCATCCTTGGATTGTACTTTTTAAACTGCTTAAAGATGGTCTGTATCTTGGATAGCACGTAACTGCTCTCATCATCTGAAATGGCAGAGAAAAATAGAATCTCAATCTCCTCATTCTTCAGTTCTTTTAAGATTCTTTTGGAAGAGGTAGAAATAGAATTGATCCGATTTCTGCTGAGGTCAACTTCCGGGTTAAAAAAGTAGAAAAACAGATTGATTAAAAAGAGTCCCATTAAGAAATAGTAATAATACTTCTTCATTCTACCCACCTCTTTTCAATCACAAGATGTGTAAGATAAAAAAACAAAACGCCAACGAAAATGTAGTTGATTATATGAAACCCGTTCAGAACACCATTTGCAAAAGGAGTGAAGCTCCTAAAAAGTCCGATCTGGCTATAAAATATGCTTAGAGCACCCGGCAGTTTGTCATTTAAAGTGTTTAACGCAAATATAAAAAGCAACGTCAAAAAGCTCACCATAAACGAATAATGGTGGTGATCAAAAATGGCGGAAATGAAAATGCAGATGGAGACAAATGCAAACGAGATGAGAAAGAAACCGATAAAGGAAGTGAAGATAAATCGAAAGCTAATGATTCCAATCACCCTGACGCAAAGAATCTGAAGCAGATTGATAAAGAAAGCCAAGACCGCAATAACATAAATGCTCAAAAACTTGCTGGCTAATAATTCAAAGACAGAGGTTGGCGTCATCACATATAATTTGTAAGTTCCATTCTTTTTTTCATCTGATAAAGACTTGCAGCTTAAAAGAGGTATAAAAAAGAGAAAAATAATTAGAAGGTTGGGAAAGATTAGTTCCAAGTTTGTTTTATGCGAGGCATTAATCTGAGACAAAACGAGGTAGCCAAAAAGAGAGAAGTAGACCAACCATAAAATAATGGTGTACGGCGAAAACAAAATGGCTTTGATTTCTTTTTTCGTGAGATACAAAATCTTATTCATCTTTGCCTCCCAGTGTGAGTCTTTTGGTTTTGATGTCAATAATCTTACCGCCCAAAACCTCTTTTTGGGTATCATTTAATTTGTTAAATAATTCTTCTATGGTAATCGGTTCAAGTGTCATGTCTAAAATCGGAACATGGATGTTTGAAAGTCTTTGAAACACCTGCTTTCTAATGTCTACCGATTTGTCCAGCTCAATCATTACACCTACATGTCCGTTTTCTTTCCTTGTAATATTCAATTTCAAAATTTCCGAAATATCTTCTAGCGCTTTTCGAATCTCCTCTTCTGCCCCGTCAATTTCCACTTTGAGGATGTTTCTCTGATAAAAGTTCTTATTTAAATTTTGCTTAGACTCGTTTGCAAATATCCTTCCCTTATCTAACACCATGATCTTATCACACACATACGTTACCTCTGATAGCGCATGTGATGCAATTACCATGCTCACTTCGCCACTAATGCTTTTAATGATCCCCTTGATTTCAGCAGAGAGCGTGGGTTCAAATAAGGAGGTGGGCTCGTCCATAATAATCAGTTTTGGATTTCCAATCAAAGCTTGCGCCACATTGATTTTTTGTTTTAGTGTTCGCGTCAGCTTGCTAATCTTTTTTTGCCGAATCTCGAACAATCTGAATCGTTCTAATATGTTCTTAATTTCTTCTTCAATCTCTTTTCTATGTACAATGTTTTTAAGGTTACAGATGAGTTCAAAATATTCCTCCACTGTTAAATAAGGATATAAAATAGAGGAGCTCGGAACATAGCTGATATCGGATCGAATGGCTGTGGCCCCCTGTTGATATAGATTTGTGTATTGATATTCCACAATCCCAGAAGTGGGCTTTAAAACCCCCGCTAAGATTTCCAATAAAACAGTTTTCCCAGACGAATGAAGTCCTACAATACCAAGACGTTCTCCATTTTCCATGGAGAACTCAATGTCTTTTAAGACTTCCTTTTTTCCAACTATTTTACTGAGCTTGCTCACCCTATACATCTCACTCCGCCTTTAAAACATCCTCATAACTTAATACTCTATTCCGTCCGGTCTGTTTTGAGAGATACATCGCCTTATCTGCTCGTCCAATCCATTCTTTTAAATCAATATTTTCTCCCTGAAAACTCGCCACACCAAAACTTGCGGTTACTTTTGTAATCTCATTCCGATCAGTATAAATCGCCAGGTTTTCAATGCCTCTTCTGATCGTGTCGGCCTCTCTCACCGCGTCCTGTAGGGATTGTTCTGGCATATAGATCACAAATTCTTCCCCACCATATCGATATAATACATCATAACTGCCAATCGCAGATTGTACATACTTACTCACCTCGATCAGCACCTTGTCCCCATGAAGGTGGCCATAGGAATCATTGAAGTTTTTGAAATGATCAATATCAAAGATACAAGCCGAGACGATCTTTCCCGTCCTTCTTGCGGCTTCCATTTCATTGGATAAATGCTCATTCAGATAGCGTCGATTATATATTCTGGTTAGCCCATCCAAGTTTGCTGAATCCAAAATCTTTTTTAGATACATAAAGTTTTGAATGATCAGCGCAATGTTGTTGGCAATGAGTTCAAAAAACTCGACCTCATCCTGTGTGATGCTAACTCGATTGTTTTCAATTAAAACTGCTCCAACCGTTTCATTAATTCTAAGCGGAATAAACATGATGTATTTGATTCCTCTCTCAAACCCTGTTGGATAGTTGATGGGTTGTTCTGACTTTAATACGTAGGCATCCACCTCAGCGCTGTCGCTAAATTTGGAAACATATATATCATTGATGAAATGTTCGAGATCAGAAAGATAGTTCTTCGCCACGTTGGTGCTTGAGATCTTTAATCTTCCGTCATACAAAAAAATGCTAAAAAAATCGATGCTATAGTATTTGAGCATAATCTGAACAATATCTGCAGTCGCCTTTTTAAAATCTTTGGTGTTATAACTGATTTTAAAAAGTTCCTGCATCACTTTGTTCTCTTTTTTATAATTGATCTCTAAGATTTCCGTGTCTCTTTTCTTTTTCCAGAACATACTTCACCATCTTCATATATATTTTTTTATCTTTTGTACGATCTTCTCTGTTCCATTGCTTACTGTGCTCTTATTCATTGCGTTTTGATAGTTTTTTGCTTCTTCTCTTACCTCGCCAATGGCCTCTTGTAGCCTTTCCTCTGTTAGCTCTTCCTCCGGAATCACCTTGCTAAACCCTTGTCTTTCAAATGAGTTGGCATTCAGAATCTGGTCTCCTCTACTCGCCTTTTTAGATAGGGGAATAAGAATATTTAACTTCTTCAGGAGTAACATCTCATAGATAGTGTTCGCCCCTGCTCTACTGATGATTATATCGGAGACTGCAAATAGATGCTTTAATTCTTCATTTACATATTCATATTGTCTATAGCCTTCTATCTGATCTAGTTTTTGCTCCTTTTTCCCTTTTCCACACAGGTGAATGATTTGATACTCTCCTGATAAGCTTTCAATACAACCCCGAATAACCGCATTGATCCTTTGCGCCCCTAGGCTTCCGCCTGTTACCATAATCACCTTTTTATTCCTTGAGAATCCCGTAATGCTATACCCCATTTCGGAGGAGCCGGAGAACAATTCTTCTCTTATGGGCATTCCTGTGAGCTCTACCTTCTTGTTTTTCAAATGCTTCTCCGTCTCCGGAAAGCTGATGCAGACCTCTGTTGCAAATGGAAGCGCGATTCGGTTGGCCAGTCCAGAGGTGAGATCCGACTCATGTATAATCACCGGAACCTTACTGATCCACCCAGCAATCACCACTGGCACAGATACAAAGCCGCCTTTTGAAAAAATTACACTGGGTTTGATTTCATCGATTATTTTCTTGGCTTCAAAAAGGCCCGCGATCACACGAATTGGATCGGTAAAATTTTTGGTGCTAAAATATCTCCTGAGCTTTCCTGTTGAAATTCCGTGATACGGAATCCCCACCTTTTCAATTAAGTTCTTTTCCATTCCCTCTTTACCACCAATGTAATGGATCTCCAGTTCCTTTTCTTTCCTCAATTTTTCGATTAGCGCAATATTGGGCGTGACGTGACCACTGGTGCCACCGCCTGTAAATACTACTTTTTTCACTCAGTCTCCTCTAATTTCTATTTTTTCCGAGTATTCTTAATAATCTTAGGAACAGGTTGATAAAGTCTAAGTATAAGATGAGTGCACCCATAATAGCGATGTTCCCTGCTCCGTTATGATATTCGTAGACTTCTTTAATTCTTTTTGTGTCATATGCGGTTAAAACCAAAAATATAACAATCCCGATGTAAGTAATGATTAAGTCCATTCCTGCACTCTTGATCCATATGTTCATAATGGAGGCAATAATAATGCCAAACAGTCCAAATACTGCAATAGAACCAATTCGAGTTAAGTCCTTTTTTGTGGTAAGTCCATAAAAACTCATTGCTCCAAAGATAAGCGCCGTAATTCCGAAGACTTGCGCAATGCTCCCCAGTTCATAGATCAAAAAGATCACCGAAAAGGTCAATCCATTTAGGGTCGAATAGAGTATAAACATTGTAAGTGCCATCCCGCTAGACATCTTCGCTGCAGCGGAAGACAATACCAATACAAGAATGAATTCTACAATAAGAAGAATTAAAAAAATGCTGGTGTGTGAGAAAATAAAGCCCAATACTGCTTCACTGGTTGCGACGTAAAACGCCACGCCCGCCGTGATTAAAAGTCCGAGAAACATAAACCCATATACTCTGTTCATCACGTTTCCAAAGCTTTCTGTTTGTTCGTTCACAAAAGGGGACCCATTGTTTTCATTCATTTTATTTTCCTCCTATGCTTTGTATATTTTCATTTTTTCTTTTAAGTGTACCAAAAATTCTTGATTGTTTTTCGCATTTCTTAGCATTTGTAAGATCTCTTCCACTTTATCGATTCCGGCGGATGCTAAAATTTTTCTAAGTTCATACACGATCTTTAGATTCTCCTCCGAAAGAAGTAATTCCTCTTTTCTCGTGCCAGAGGAGAGAATATTAATCGCCGGGAAAATTCGTCTCTCCGCAAGTCTCCTATCAAGAACCAACTCCATGTTCCCGGTTCCTTTAAATTCCTCAAAGATGACATCATCCATTTTGCTCCCGGTTTCAACCAACGCAGAAGCGATAATGGTGAGGCTTCCGCCTTTTTCAATATTTCTTGCTGCACCAAAGAGTCTCTTTGGCATATGGAAGGCAGAGGGATCGATTCCACCTGAAAGGGTTCTTCCGGTGGGCGGAACCACCAGGTTATTTGCTCTTGTTAGTCTGGTTAGACTGTCCAAAAGAATCACCACATCTTTTTGATGCTCGACAAGCCTTTTGGCCCTTTCAAGAACCATTTCGGTTACCTTTTTATGATTTTCTGGTCGTTCATCAAAAGTGGAATAAATAATATCCACGTTTTCTCCACAAATGGAGTCCTTCATATCCGAGACTTCTTCCGGTCTCTCGTCGATCAATAGAACGATAACATACGTTTCCTTATGATTTTTGGTAATCGCATTGGCAATGTCTTTTAGAAGGGTGGTTTTACCAGCCTTAGGCGGTGCAACAATAATCCCTCTCTGACCTTTTCCAATTGGAGATACCAAGTCGATAATCCTTGTTGAAAGATTTGCAGGGTCATGTTCAAGGTGTAATTGCTCGTTTGGATAGATCGGTTTTAGATCATCAAACGGTGTTCTCCTTAAACAAACTTCTAAAGAGTCGTTATTGACTGTTTTTATGTAAATCAGAGCACCAAACCGCTCATCCTGACGAGGGGGTCTTATAATACATTTGACCCAATCCCCGGTTCTTAGGTTGAACTGCTTGATGTGATTTTGAGAAACATAAATGTCCTCTTCTCCGGTCTGATAATTCTCACTTCGCAAGAACCCAAACCCTTCGGGGTTCACTTCTAAAATCCCTTCTTTTATGACCTCTTCTCGCTCCTCTTTTTTGGGCGCTTTTGTCACCTTAGAAAGAATGTCGACCAGTTCCTCCTTTTTATATTTGGAAACACTCTCAACATTTAATTCCTTGGCGATTTTTTTAAGTTCTGTAACTGTTTTATTTGATAATTCTTCAATTGTCATGCTCGACCTTCACTTCCAAAAAGTTTTATTTTTGATTTTACAATTTCCTTTATCTGATCCATACCTGGTGTAAATAGTGTTTTTATCTCTATATTAGCGGAACCCTCCTTAAGTGCGTCTTGCATTCCTTTTTTAAAAGCAAGTCTAAGTTCCTGGTCAATCTGCATCTTATTAATTCCGCGTTCCACTACCTTTTTGATCTCTTCCTCCGACAGCTCGGTATCATTGCATAGTACAAGTGGACGGTCTATCTTCTTTTTAATCTGCTCAATTCGGTCAAAGTTTGGTTTTGGATTTTCTTTCGAAGTGGCCCAAATTGCAAGCGAATCCGCCTCCGTTCTGGTGACAAAGTCAAGCGCTTCCTCCGGATCCGTCATGGACTGATTCTCTCCTCTTAGCTCCGCTTCTACTTGTACATCCATCGGCTTTGCAATCTGCATAATCATTTTGGTCATGGCTACATTCTCTTCATAAGTAAAACGAGTGGTATCAAACATGATGGAGGTCCATCCCGTTCTTAAGGCTCCCATTACCATGTTAAAATCGGTTCCATGGTCCAGGTGAAGTGCCACCGGCACCTTAGCCCTGTTCGCAATGGTGGTCACAATTGCCCAAAGTTCGTACCCTCCTGCATATTGGATTGCTTCCTGGCTGGTTTGAATAATGACCGGACTAGCAAGTGTCTCTGCCGCTTCTACAATCGCCTTTGTAAATTCAAGGTTTGCGGTGTTGAGCGCACAAACTGCATAATTTTTTTGATGGGCATCGGTTAAAATTTCCTTGGCTGAAACTAACATCGTGCTTTGTATGATCCAACTGCATCATACACTCCTTTCCCTTTATTTCAACTCCCTTTGTACAATCTGATAAATTTCATCGTGAATCGAATCAATGGGACGCATTCCCCCATTCGAAAAACATTCGATTACATTCCAGTTATATTTTTGACTAACGTATATGCCATTATCATATGATTTTTTGAGAAATTCTATACTTCTTTCGTGGATATCTTGTTTGATGCTTCCATCATTTTTTTCTTTATTCTTTAAATTTTCAAAGGAGTATTCATATGGCACCTTTAAAAAAAATACCAGATCCGGTTTTGGAAGTCCCAAGATTTCATACTCAAAGTGTTCAATCCAGTCCAGCACCTGATCCTCTTCTGATCGATCATCATATTTCATTGCCTGATGAAGCAGATTTGCGGTTGTATACCGATCAAATATAATATTAGTGCCCCTTTCAAACTTTTCTTTAATGTCATTTTGATAGGTTAATAACCGGTCCAGTGCATAAAACACGGAGGTGGTTCTGCCATCGATCTTCTTATAATCCTGCCCAAAGGCTCCGCCCAGGTACTCTTTTACCAGAAAAGAACTATCTGAATGGTAGTTTGGGAAATCATAAAGTGAAACCGGAATGTCATTTGCACTAAGATGGTCATAGAGCTTCTTGGATTGGGTTGCCTTTCCGCTTCCATCAAGGCCTTCAATTGTGAAAATTTTACCTCTCATGTTGACTCTTTTCTTTTTTTCTCATTATAACAGAAAAACAAAAATTTACAACAAAAGAAATTGTTTTTGATAAGATGTCTTCAAGTTTGATGATCATGCCAGTTCTATGTTTTTTATCAACCGTAGTCCGTGAAATGGGAAATCATGTCCCCTTCGCTTTCTTCGTACTGGCGAAAAGGCAAAAGATAAGATTTAAATCAGCCATTTGTAATCTTGCCTGCAGTCAATTATAAAATCTACCACCGCTCTAGACTAATATTGATAAAAGAATAAAGACCAAAATCAAAAATAGCGACAAAAAAGTACCGAATAAATCAGTACTTCTTCTATCTTTATATTATCTTTTACTATATTGTGGTGCTTTACGCGCTTTTTTAAGTCCGTATTTCTTTCTTTCTTTCATTCTTGGGTCTCTTGTTAA
The DNA here is from genome assembly GCA_031549455.1 of Eubacteriales bacterium. GTDB lineage: Bacteria > Bacillota > Clostridia > Lachnospirales > JAKSVV01 > JAVBPT01. The sequence continues at coordinate 13,982 of JAVBPT010000005.1, read as the reverse complement.
GAATCCCGCATCTCTTAATAATTTTTTAAAATCTTTATCTTCTTGTAGCAATGCTCTTGAGATCCCATGTCTGATCGCTCCTGCTTGACCGCTGTACCCACCCCCACGTACGTTTACCTTCACGTCATATTTTCCAAGGGTTTGTGTAATTTCCATTGGGCTTTTAATAAGCAATCTTAAAATTTCCACCGGGATATACTCTTCTAGTTTGGTATCATTGATCATGATTTCGCCTTTACCAGGAATCATATATACTCTTGCAACTGCTTTTTTTCTTCTACCCACTGCGTGTACTTGTGCTGTATTGTTTTTCATTGTTTTCGCCACTTCTTACCTCCTACTCTATATCAAGTACTTCTGGCTTTTGCGCTTGCATATTGTGCTCATTACCAGCAAATACTTTCAGTTTACTAAACATTTTTCTTCCAAGTCTGTTCTTAGGCATCATTCCTCTTACAGACATCTCAAGAATCTTGGTTGGACTCTTTTTTATTAGGTTGTCGAAGGTTGTTTTTCTAAGACCCCCTATGTATCCTGTGTGCCAGTAATATGTCTTGGCTTGTTCTTTATTTCCTGTCACTTTGATTTTATCTGCATTGATTACGATGACATAGTCACCCATATCTAGGTGGTTTGAATAGGTTGGTTTATGTTTTCCAATTAGAACCTTAGCGATTTGTGCGCTAAGTCTTCCAAGTGTTTTATTTTCTGCATCAACCAGAAACCATTTCTTGTTTCTTGTTTCTGCTTCATTTGGTAAGTATGTTTTCACTTTGTTTCCTCCATCTCTCTTTCTTTAAAATAATCCATATAAAGGCTGCATCTTCCTTCACATTTCATATTTTACGCAATGCAAAAACCGGGGCATTTCGTTTTTAACATTCCTCTATTTTAAACTATTTTCCGGCTTTTGTCAACCATTTTAAGCCAATTTATAACCATATCGAGCGATATGGTTATACAAGCTCTAGTTGTTCTTTTGACATTTTGGGCTCTATCATTTCGGACTCTTCTCCATAGTCAATTGGAGGAGGGTCATCACTAGTTAAACTCTCTATATATTTTCTATGCTTTTCATACAATCTTTCATTATCCCAGAGCGTGTCTTCTGTCTCATCATAATAACCATATCCATTTGTATGAATGAGTCTAGCAAATGCTTTCTCAATTTCTTTTTCTTCTGCTGAACTACTTACGCCCAATTCTTTGAGTGTACGGCAAGCCTCTTGCATGTTCAGCTCTCCCCCATTATTTAGAAGTTGATCATTGAAAATGGTTTGCGCAAGTGGTAAGATCTCACTTTTTCCATATAAAATATCCTGTGGTCTCATATGGCTGCAACATAAATTATAAAGCGTATCTCTAACTTCGAAAACCGCGCTGTCTCTTTTGATCGGCACGTAAAAAGATACTTGATTTTCCAGCCTCCCCTTTTGGGACATCCTAGTGCTCCTCACAATGCTTTCTCCGTCCACCAATCGATCGACAATTTCTTTGTTTTTTTCTGATAAGTTATCATATGAAATGCTAACATAAGCTCTCGAATGGTCTTCTATGCAAGTGTTCATGCTTCCTGAGCTCGCCAAAATTTGTATATTATACCCATATAACCTCCTACACACCTCAAGACAAGGTTCCTCCACAATGAGCTCAAGTTCCTTTGCCGCCCTTGCAATAGTGGTAGCTCCACTCATAATGGTTTTCACGTCCCGAATCCTTTTGCCTTCTTCCCTTATTCGTAGAATGTCTTCACATTCTTTGATTGCCTCTTTATAGCTCAATCCACTAACGAGTTGCCTATTGGAATAGAACGCAAAAAACTGGTTAAAATCCTCGAATTTTTTCCCTTTTGGATCCCGATAGAGGTCCCAGTGCGGTTCGATTTTTCTGACCATTTTCTTAAGCATTTGTTTTTCTCTAAACGTTTGGAGCCTAGAGAAAATAGACTTTGCGCCCTCTTTTTCCATAAGTCCTCCCATGTCCTCTCTCTGTATTATACTACATTTTCCAAGATTTGTCAAATGAAGCTTTATCCTCCTATTACTGCCTCTTCCTCTCCAAAAAGGGCAGAAATTGTTTGATCTACGCGTATCAGTTCTTGATCTTTTTCTTTTTGCCGCTCATATAGTGACGCCACAATGATATCAGTTTCAGATAAACACGCGAGAGCCTCCCTATACCACCCACGGGGTTCTGTAACAAAATAGGTTATAAGTCTCTCCTCCGTCCATTCACTTGCAGCCCGAGTCAATCTTTCCTTTTCCTCTTCTAATCGAGGTATCAATCTTTCAGTACATATCTTTTGCACAAATTCATCTAAAAATACTTGTCTAAATGGGGCTTTTATTCTCTCGACCCCTAGATAATCTTCTATTCCAAGTTCAATGGCCCTTCGAACGTGAAGGGTACAAAATTCGGCGTTTCTACCGAATCTACTCAGATCTTGTTGTACCATTCCTGCCACTTCCCTGAGTTCTTCATCTGTTATTTTTTCAGTCTCTTCAAACAAAAATTCGGCTCGAGCCTGACGGTTTTCTTGTTCTAAAAAAACCTCTTTTTGCTGATCATAATCACTTTTTTGTCGGTCTTCTATTTTTCCAAAAAGCGCTGTTGTCTCCTCCATCCTTTGGACCACCGCTGAATACATCAAGCTTGTCCCCCGAGACATCATAAGGTGCACATGGCTTTTCTCTTTCGCAATCTCCGCCCATTCCTTCGTAAAAAAGACCCCACCCATTTGCCTAAGTGTCTGGTTCATTTGTGAGAGTATCTTCATTTCTGTTGTGCTATATTTTGGTTTATAACCTGGTATCTTTTTGCTTTTCCCACATTCCTTATGGTCATTTTTCCTTTCTTTTTCCTCTCGTAAAAAGGTGCTGGCAAGGATGCCTGCAACCACCCTATTCTCATTGATCTCTTCTCTATCTGTATCTTGACCTACCTGCTTAAATCTTTCAAAAGCCTTTTGAGTGCTTACTTGCATCTCATAAATCATCTCTCTTGCTTGGTTTAGAAAACGTTCTTCATTCGCCAGTCTTTCTCCCATCCCTTTTGTCCCCTCTTGATAGGACGCCAAAATCTCTCTTTTCTTCTCTTCATTATTCATATTAAATCTCCTGTTTAAGCATATCTTATCACGGCTTACATTTTTTGTCAATTTATTTTGGGCAAAGAAAAAACCTCATGAAAGAGGTTAAGCAAATCTATAAGCCGAATTCTGTATTTGATGATCATCTATCTGGGATTATTGTCACCAATAACCTCAAGCGACGTACCAAGCATGGTAGGGCACCTACGCTTATCTGTCTTGCTCCAGGTGGGGTTTACATGGCACCCTCTGTTACCAAAAGGTCGGTAGTCTCTTACACTGCCTTTTCATCCTTACCTTGCGGCGGTATATTTCTGTTGCACTTTCCTTAGAGTTGCCTCCACCGGACGTTATCCGGCACCTTGCCCTATGGAGTTCGGACTTTCCTCAGGGTTTAACTCCTGCGATCATCTGACTTACTTCGTGCTTATTATAGCATAATTTGAATTGGAATACAAGTGCCTCCTCTCAAACCCAAACCGAGAAGGGTGTTTGTAGCAAATACAACATACTATGAATAAAGAAAGATCTAAACGGTTTACATAATCCCCCCATCACTCTTGTGAAAAAGGCTGTGGAAAACTTTCTTTTTTTCATTGCTTTTTTTGTTTTATTTGATATAATTGTCACAAAATGAAAGGTCATGTATGGGTAAAATCATTGCAATTTCCAATCAAAAGGGCGGTGTAGGAAAATCAACCACCACCATTAACTTATCCGCAGCCTTAGCTGAACGGGGTAAACATGTTTTGATTGTGGATCTTGATCCACAAGGAAATTCAACCACTGGCCTTGGCATCTCAAAACAGGATTTAAAAAACACAATCTATAATCTTCTCTTGGGAGAAGTAAGTCTCAGAGAGGTCATCAAAACCACTCCGCAAGAAAAACTTCTAATCCTTCCTGCAAATATGGACCTTGCAGGAGCGGAGATTGAGTTTGTAAACATTCGAAATAGAGAATATTTGCTTAAAAATCTACTTTCAGGAATCGTGGACAACTTCGATTATATTTTGATCGACTGTCCTCCTTCTTTAAATATGCTCACCATTAATGCCATGACAGCGGCAGGAAGCATTCTTGTTCCTGTTCAGTGTGAATACTATGCGCTTGAAGGGCTCACACAACTTTTACATACCGTAAAGTTGGTAAAACAAAAATTAAATCCTACCCTTTGCATTGAGGGTATGTTGTTTACCATGTATGATGCAAGAACCAACCTTTCTATGCAGGTGGTGGAAGAGGTACGAAAATCCGTAGACTCTCCCGTTTATGACACCATCATTCCAAGAAGTGTGCGTTTAAGTGAGGCTCCAAGCTATGGACTCCCCATCACGCTTTATGACCCTTCCTCTAGAGGAGCCGAGTGTTATAGAGATCTTGCAAATGAAATTATTAAGACAAAAGGGGGGAAGAAAAATGGTTAAAAGAGGTCTTGGATCCGGATTATCTGCTTTGTTAGAAAACAATTCCGATACACTCATTCAGGATAAAGTAGAACTCATTTCAGTGCAACAAATTGTGGCCAACGAGGACCAGCCACGAAAATTTTTTGATCCCGACAAACTGGAGGAGCTTTCGAATTCTATTCGAGAGCAAGGGATTATTCAGCCCATTCTTGTTCAAAAAAAGAATGAGAAATATATGATTGTGGCAGGAGAAAGAAGATATCGCGCCAGTATTCTTGCTGGTTTGTCCGAAGTTCCTTGCATTATTAAAAACTATACGCCAAAGGATTTGGTCAAGATTTCTTTACTTGAAAACATTCAAAGGGAAAATCTCAATCCGATTGAAGAGGCAGACTCCTATGATAAGATTATGAAAGAATTTAATATTACTCAAGAGCTTCTTGCAAAAGAGCTTGGAAAGAGTCGAACATATATCAGCAACAGCGTGCGTCTCTTAAAACTACCTGAGAAAATCAAACAATATATCGTGGACGGAAAACTGTCCTATACCCATGCCAGAACCTTGATCACCATCGATTCTCAAAAAGAGCAAGAGCGCCTTGCTGAGGACATTGTGAATGGAAAGCTAAACGTACGAGAAACCGAAAAGCTCACCAGCAAGAAATCCACAAGGCCGAAAAAGAGAAGTGCAGAGCACGATGAAATCATCAAAATACTAAAAAACTATCTGGGAACCAAAGTCGAAATCCAAAACAGCAAAATCGAAATTCGTTTTTTTGGCCAAGAAGATCTTGAAAGAATTGCAGAATTAATCGTAAATTTTTCCTAATTGTCCTTGATTGTGACAAATTTCTATGGTAAGATATGACTTATCCACAAAAGTGCTGTTGAAAACTGTTTCATAATTGTGGATAACGTGGACAACTTTTTTGGGAGGTAAACGTGCAACAGAATCAAAGCAGCTCTTTCCAAGGTGATTGGGAAGAGGTTTTAAATAGATTAAAAGAGGAAACAACCAATGTTACTTTTTCTACCTGGATGAAACCCTTGAAGTTTGTTTCTTTTGAAAACCGAACGCTTACTTTACTTACATGTGATGAAATGTCCAAAAATATTTTGGAACAACGATATATGAAAAACATTCTTCAAAAAGCAGAAGAGGTCTTCCCTGAGCTTGAAACCATTTTGGTTCGGGTGAGTGCCGAAACGCCTGTTATTCAATCGATCGATCGATCCAAATGCAATCTGAACTCAAAATATGTTTTCGATAACTTCATTATTGGCAATTCAAATCGGATGGCCTATGCGGCAAGTCTTGCGGTAGCGGATTCTCCAGCAGGGGCCTATAATCCTTTATTCTTATATAGTGGCGTTGGCCTTGGCAAAACGCATCTTATGCACTCTATTGGCAATCAAATTTTACTCAAAAATCCAAATGCAAAGGTCTTATATGTCTCCTCTGAAAAGTTTACAAATGAGCTTATTCAAGCCATACAATATAATAATAACGAGCAGTTCCGGTCTCGCTATCGGAACATTGATGTTTTGCTCATTGATGATATTCAGTTTATTATGGGAAAGGAACGAACACAGGAAGAATTTTTCCATACCTTTAATACGCTTTATGAATCCAACAAACAGATTATTATTTCCAGTGATCGACCTCCGAAGGAGATTGAAACACTCGAAGAAAGACTCCGTTCCCGTTTTGAGATGGGGCTTATTGTGGATATTGGTTCGCCGGACTTTGAAACCAGGTTAGCAATCCTAAAGCAAAAGTCCATGGTTGAGAAATATCAATCCAAAATGCCAGACGATGTATTGCTTTTCCTTGCCAACTCGATCACATCAAACATCCGACAGCTTGAAGGGGCGATCAATCGAATCATCGCTCTGGCAGCACTCAAAAACATTCCGATTCATGTTGATCTGGCTAGGGAAGCCTTAAAAGAAATTTTAGAAACCAAGCAAAACGTGCTTACCGTCGAATATATTCAAGAAATAGTCGCCTCCCATTATCATCTCAAGATTGATGACTTTAAATCCAAAAAGAGGGTAAAAGAGATTATGACACCAAGACAGGTGGCAATCTATCTGACCAGGAAACTGACAGATACCTCTTTACCAAAGATTGGCGTCTATTTTGGGGGAAGAGATCATTCCACCATTATCCATTCCATTGAGAAAATAGAGGGTGAGATCGTCCATGACGTGGTGTTAAAAAACACCATTCTGGATATTGAGCATAAAATCCGAAGTTGTTAACAATGACTCAACAGAAGAAATCCCATTATTTAAAGGCATTCTTTTGTTTTCCACAGATTAAACAAGCTCTATGACTATGACTATTTATTATTATATACATTATGAAAGGAGAACTTCATGAAATTCAAATGTACCAAAACCGATTTATTAATTGCAATCAATACCGTACAAAAAGCAATCTCTTATAAGAATGTAATGCCGATACTTTCTTGTATTTTATTAAAGGTGGAAAATAAAGAGTTGTTTTTAATTGCAACAGACCTTGAAATGGGTATTAAAGCAAAAGTCAAAAACGTGAAGATTGAAGAAGAGGGAAGTGTGGCTTTAAACTATAGACTCTTTTCTGAGATTGTGAAACGTTTCTCAGAAGAAGAGATACAGATTGAAGTAGACGAGAACAATTATGCAACCATTACAGCAGAAAAATCAGATTATAAAATTGCAGGAGAGCCTGGGATAGAATATCCAGATTTACCGGTTGTTGAAAAAGAAAAAAGCATTATGATGTTTCAAAACGATCTTAGACTTTTAATTAAGTCCACCATTTTCTCCATTTCTCAAGAGGAATCAAAACAAACCTTAACCGGAGAACTATTTGAGTTAGAAGACGGGAAGGTAACTCTTGTGGCGGTGGATGGATACCGAATTGCGCTGAGAAGTGCGGTTTCGGATCACTCTATGAAAGATTTTTCAATTATTATTCCGGGAAAGACTATGAATGAATTGTCGAAGCTTTTAAGCAGTGAAAAAGAGGATAGATTACAAATCTATTTTACAGATCGACATGTATTATTTGAGCTGGAAAGTAGCATAATAGTATCAAGACTAATAGAAGGAAACTTTATTAAGTATAAACAAAACTTTTCAGACAACGCGGAGATTAAAATTAGGGTGGATAAAGCAGCACTCCTTGCAGCGAGCGAACGAGTTTCCCTTATTGCCGCACTTGATGAAAGACAGATTATTAAGTTTGAAATCACAAAAGGGAAGATGAAAATATCCTCGAGCACTACGCAAGGAATGGGCCAGGATGAGCTTTCGGTGGATTATGACGGCGAGGGCATGCGAATAGGATTCAACCCAAAATTTATATTGGACGCTTTGCGAAATATTGACGATGAAGAGATTGTGATGACATTTATCTCGCCATTAAAACAAAGTATCATCCTACCAAAAGAGGGAGAAAGTTTTAAATATTTATTATTGCCGATTAAAATTAATGATTAGTTGGAGGTCGAAATGGGTGAAGAGAAAAAGAATAAAGATATGCTTTTTGTGGTAACAGAAACAAGCGACAACAGACTACAAGCCAATAACCTAAAATTTGGTATAGTTGCCGTTGCCGACTCATATGATATGTTAAAAAATAAGATCCATCACGAATTAAAAATCAAATTGAATCCAGAATTTTTTCCAGAAACAATTACTTATAGGGTTGTACGTGATGAGCAAATAAGATTTTAAAAGCCTATAGGGGCTTTTTATTTTTTGGAGTGTGTATGATAGAAAAAGATAATCAGCAAAAATTTAATAATTATAGAAATGTTTACCAAACGTTTTATTATGACTCGTTTATTGCCACGGAAAACGATGAAAACATTGAATTGACCTATTTATATAGGGTAGATCAAGAAAAGCAATTTAAGCACGTTTTACGCATCAAAAAAAATCTACACTTTCGAAAGAAAATTTCAGATCCCGCTTTAAAAAAGATTGCTGCGCAAATTGGTATCGTGGAAGGGATTAATTACTATAAAGCCTTCTGTCCAAAAGAATATAAGGTTTGTGTAGATCAGATTGAAGATAAGGCGTTCTGGAGCAAACTCTTTTATAATGGTCTTTCAGAAATGCTTTATTTGAATCACATTCAGGTAAAACAAAAAGAGCTTTGCCTCTTTAGCGCTTCAGATCAAAAAATAAATAAGATAGAAGGGGAAGAGGTGCGTTCGGGTAATCTCATTCCAATTGGTGGCGGAAAAGACTCCATCACAAGCCTAGGACTTTTAAAAGAGGAAAAAGAAACCAACCTTCTTTTCATTGTAAATCCAAGAGAAGCAAGTTTAGCATCGGCTAGGACAGCGGGCTATTTAGAGGATCAGGTCATCTTAATGGAGAGAGAGATTGATCAAAATTTGCTGACACTCAATAAAGAAGGATGCCTAAACGGGCACGTTCCCTTTTCCGCAATTCTTTCTTTTCTGAGCCTATTGGTTGCAGAAGCCACCGGAAAAAAGTATATCGTGCTTTCCAATGAGGCAAGTGCGAACGAAGAAACCGTAAAAGGGGCAAATCATCAATACTCAAAAACCTATGCGTATGAAAAAGATTTTAGGGAATATGTCAAGAACTCGATGTATGTACAAAATGAAGTGGCATATTTTAGTCTTTTAAGGCCTCTTCACGAATTACAGATTATGCGTTTATTTATAGACCATCCCACGTATTTCAAAGTCTTTAAAAGCTGTAATGTAGGAAGCCGGATAGAAGGAAGTAGAGAAGAATGGTGCGGACACTGTCCAAAATGTCTTTTTGTGTTTATTCTTTTTTCTTATGCCAGCTCCATCCAAAAAGCCATTGAGATCTTTGGTACCAACATGTTGGATCACGAGGAAATGATCCATTATCTAGACGAGTTAATCGGAAAGGCAAAGACCAAACCATTTGAATGCATTGGGACCAAGAGGGAGGTCAACGCTTGTTTGACAGCACTTTCTCTGAGACACAAAAAAACAAAAAACTATTTGTTGTTAAACTATTACGAGACAGAGTGCAAGTCGTTCCATATCTCAGAGAAAGTGTTGATTAAAATTTTGAAGAGCTATGATAAGCAGAATTTTTTGCCACCAAAATATGACCAGTTGGTACGGCAGATGATTCAAAATCTGGTTTAAAGGTGAAAAAGTGAATAAGATTGAAGAAGTTTTAAAAGATAAAAAGATTTTAATTTATGGCTATGGTAGAGAGGGAAGGTCGACACATCGCTATCTCATAAAACACGCTCTAACAGAGCACATTACCATTTGCGATCAGAAAAAGATTGAGATAGAAGAGATGGAGGGAGAAGCTGCTTATTTTCCAGAATCAGAGATCACAAGCCATTCGGATGGTTTTGACCTTATAATTAAATCGCCGGGCATCTCTTTAAAGGAAACGCAACTGGAGAGGAAGGTGGATTCACAAACAGGGATTTTCTTAGCTGCCTATCGGGAAAGGGTGATTGGGATTACCGGAACCAAGGGAAAAAGCACTACCTCTACCTTGATCTATGAGATGTTTAAGAAGGCGGGACGTGAGGTTGTTTTGGTGGGGAACATCGGAAAACCCGTATTTGATTTTTTGGATGAGATCGGACCAGAGACCAAGATTGTTTACGAGATGTCTTCCCATCAGTTGGAACAACTAGAGATGTCTCCAAAAGTGGCCATTTTTTTGAATATTTATGAGGAACATTTGGATTATTATGCTTCGTTTGATCATTACATCCAAGCCAAACTGAATATTGTACGATTTCAGAATGAAGGGGATGTTGCAATCTTACCCGAAGCGGTTCTTCGGATGAGCCGTGAGCAGCGGGTAGAGATAAAAGCCAGACAAATTTTAACCGATGATCCGAATGAAATGTTTCACGTGAAACAGGATCAGATTTTTTATAAAGGAGAACAAGTGTTTGATCATCAAGATGGAAAAAATTTATTGGGACAGCACAATCTATCCAATATGCTAATCTGCTTTATAGTGGGTCATCTCCATTCCATTGATTTTGAAACAATTCAGGAGACCATCACAGGGTTTACCGGACTGAAGCACCGGATGGAGTACATTGATACCATTGGCGAGATCCTATTCTATGATGATTCGATTTCCACCATCCCAGAGACTTGCATGCTCTCGATAGAATCTTTAAAAAAAGTGAGCAGCGTTATATTGGGTGGATTAGACAGAGGAGTAAATTATCAGACGCTCATCGACTATTTAAAACAAAAAAAGGAACTAAACGTGCTTTGCATATCCAGCACAGGAAGAAAGGTTTACGATGCTTTAAAAGCAGAAAAGCAGAATATTTACTTTTTTGAGAGTTTGGAGGAAGCGGTGGCGAAGGCATTCGAGGTGACAGAGAAAGGGCATATTTGTTTGCTTTCTCCGGCGGCTGCCAGTTATAATGATTTTAAGAACTTTGAGGAAAGAGGAGACCAATTTAAAAGCTACATCAAAGAGAAAGGAAAATGTTTCACGTGAAACGATAGAAAAAGATGTACATAAAAAAGATCAGACTAAAGAACTATAGAAATTATGAGGAAGCGTCTTTTGAATTCGAAAAAGGGGTAAACCTTTTGGTTGGAGAAAATGGGGCAGGAAAGACGAACGTTTTAGAAGCGATTGCTTTCTGTGGACTTTCAAAATCTTTCAGAACGTCCAAGGACATCGAACTAATCAAAAAAGGAGAGGACTATTTTCACGTCGATCTGGATTTTGAAAAAGAGGACAGAGAAGAGAACATCAAGATTCGGGTAAACCAGCTCAAACAAAAAGAGATTTTGATTAATGAGGTAAAGTCCAAAAAGACATCTGAACTAATGGGCTATTTAAAGGTGGTAACCTTTAAGCCAGAGGACCTTCTTTTAATTAAAGAAACTCCGGCAGAGAGAAGGAAATATATAGATATGGAGATTGCTATGCTAGACCATCAGTACCTGTATCACTTACAAAAGTACAACAAGGTTCTCCTTCAGAAAAATCGATATCTAAAAGAGACAGAGAGGGTTGAAAAAGAGGAAGTCGATATCTGGAACGAGCAAATGGTAAAATATGGCAAAGAGGTTATTGCAAGAAGAGAGATCTATATTAGAAGACTAGAAGAGATTGCAAAAGGAATTCACAGAAAATTATCCAGCGAGAAGGAGATGCTTAGGATAGAATATAAGAGGGATGTTAATCCGGATGAGTTTTTGACTGCACTAGAAGAGAAGTTTTTGATTGAAAAAAATGCACGTACCAGCTTAGTCGGTCCACACCGAGACGATCTTGCTTTCTATATTAATGAGGATGAGGCGAAGCGCTTTGCTTCACAGGGGCAACAACGAACCATTGTGCTCACATTGAAGCTTAGCCAGATAGAATATATTATAGAAGAAACAAAAGAGATCCCTGTTCTGTTATTGGATGACGTGTTATCTGAACTGGATGAAGCGAGGCAGGAAAACTTAATAAGTTATATTCACAAAATGCAAACCATTTTGACCACCACTTCTATAAAGGAAGAGATCGAAAACAAGCTTTTGATTGATAAAAAATTCAATATATTTGGTCAAAAATAGAGGAAGAAAGTAAAAAGAAATGATTAAAACCATTGATAATTCAAGGGTTTTAATCATCCTAAAAAAAACTAAAAAATTTTGCAATTTCGTGTTGACATAATACAATTTAGATGCTATAATAAGAACTCGTTAAGCCATTATAGGCATAACAAGAACAATGAAAAATAAATAAAGCAACCAGCAAGAAAAGAACGACAAGAAGTCAAGTAAATTTAAGGGAAAAGAAGAGACGAAAGTCTCAAAAAGGATAAAACAATTATTATGAGAGTTTGATCCTGGCTCAGGATAAACGCTGGCGGCACGCTTAAAACATGCAAGTCGAACGAGAAGAAGAGTTGGTTTTATATTAACTCTTCGGAAAGTGGCGGACTGGTGAGTAACACGTGAATAACCTACCAAAGACAGGGGAATAGCCTCGGGAAACCGGGAGTAAAACCGCATAGGTTATAGGATCGCATGATCTTATAATTAAAACTCAGGTGGTCTTTGATGGATTTGCGTCTGATTAGCTAGTTGGTGAGGTAATGGCCCACCAAGGCGACGATCAGTAACCGACCTGAGAGGGTGTACGGTCACACTGGAACTGAGATATGGTCCAGACTCCTACGGGAGGCAGCAGTTGGGAATATTGCACAATGGGGGAAACCCTGATGCAGCGATGCCGCGTGAAGGACGAAGGGTTTCGGCTCGTAAACTTTTATCGATAGCGAAGAAACAAATGACGGTAGCTAAGTAAGAAGCCCCGGCAAACTATGTGCCAGCAGCCGCGGTAATACATAGGGGGCGAGCGTTATCCGGATTTACTGGGTGTAAAGGGTGCGTAGGCGGCAAGGAAAGTCAAGTGTTAAAGACCATTGCTTAACGATGGGAAAGCATTTGAAACTGACTAGCTAGAGTAAAGGAGAGGTAAGTGGAATTACTAGTGTAGAGGTGGAATTCGTAGATATTAGTAGGAACATCAGTGGCGAAGGCGACTTACTGGCCTTATACAGACGCTGAAGCACGAAAGTGTGGGGAGCAAACAGGATTAGATACCCTGGTAGTCCACACCGTAAACGATGAATGCTAGGTGTTGGTGTCTAAAGACATCGGTGCCGCAGTTAACACAATAAGCATTCCACCTGAGGAGTACGGCCGCAAGGTTGAAACTTAAAGGAATTGACGGGGACCCGCACAAGCGGTGGAGTATGTTGTTTAATTCGACGCAACGCGAAGAACCTTACCAAAGCTTGACATCCTCTTGAATACCAGATAAAGATGGGGATAGCCTTCGGGCACAAGAGAGACAGGTGGTGCATGGTTGTCGTCAGCTCGTGTCGTGAGATGTTGGGTTAAGTCCCGCAACGAGCGCAACCCCTATTGTTAGTAACCATCATTTAGTTGGGGACTCTAGCAAGACCGCTGTGGATAACACAGAGGAAGGTGGGGATGACGTCAAATCATCATGCCCCTTATGCTTTGGGCAACAAACGTACTACAATGGCCGGTACAGAGGGAAGCAATATAGTGATATGGAGCAAAACCCAAAAACCGGCCTCAGTTCAGATTGCAGTCTGCAACTCGACTGCATGAAGTCGGAATCGCTAGTAATCTCGAATCAGCATGTCGAGGTGAATACGTTCCCGGGTCTTGTACACACCGCCCGTCACACCATGGGAGTTGGGGTGACCCGAAGCCAGTGGCCCAACCGTAAGGAGGGAGCTGTCTAAGGTAAATCCAATGACTGGGGTGAAGTCGTAACAAGGTAGCCGTATCGGAAGGTGCGGCTGGATCACCTCCTTTCTAAGAGAAAAACCTAAAACTTGACAGGTTGCTTTATTTATACACTTTTTGGTAACGATACGATTTATGGAAACACCTGTTCCCATCCCGAACACAGCAGTTAAGCATAAATCGGCTGAAGGT
>JAVBPT010000059.1:0-25284 GCA_031549455.1 Eubacteriales bacterium | reverse complement strand
TATAGGATCATGTAACACCAATTTCGGTTGAATTTTCTTCTCTTGGATTAGAAGCTCCACTGATTTTTGAGCATTCATATATCCATATCCTGTATAGATATCAAATCCAGGGTCTCCAAGGTCTGTGGCCCCTCTTCTTATGTAATCCCTTACCCCTTCCCAGGTCAGGGTAGGATCTAGACTAAGCAGTAAGTTTACCAAGGCTGCTGCGTGTGGAGAAGCCAAAGAGGTTCCTGAGATCGTATCATAACTACCGGTTATATAAGGCGCATAAGAATTTCCTGACGTAATAATATCAAGTTCTGGCCCATAACAAGAATAACCTGCTTTCCCATCTAAGTTTCCTGATCCCACTGCAATAACACCCTCACAAGCCGCTGGAAATGCCACATCCGTATCCTCATTTCCAGCCGCCGCCACCAAGACGCATCCCTTACCTACAGCATAATCCACAGCATCTTGCAAAGTCTGGCTGTTGCGAGTCGTTCCGATGCTCATGTTGATTACCTTGGCTCCATTATCAGCCGCATAAATAATTCCAGATGCAATATTACTTACTATCCCAGTTCCACCTGCTCCCATTACTTTTACCGGCATGATTTTTCCCTTCCAACTTGTGCCAGCAACCCCTAAGTCGTTATTTGTCAAAGCCAGAATGGTCCCTGCTACTGCCGTTCCATGATTATTGTCATCCATTGGATCATCGTCTTTATTGACAAAGTCATAGCCAGGAATAACAAGTCCCTGCAAATCTTCGTGGCGATAGTTTACTCCTGTATCCAGCACGGCGATAATAATTTCCTCACCACCCACTGTATACTCCCATGCTTTATCAAACTTCATGCTTTCAACTATATGCTTTTGCATGTCTTTATATTCCTTATCGCTTGGAATGATTTCCTGTATAAATACCTCTTCATCAATCTCCACATACTCTACGCCAGGGTCATTTTGGTATGCCTCTAAAACCCGTTCTATACTTCGGCTACCTTTTATCTTCAATTGTTTTACATTCAATTTTGAAATTTCTGCACTGAATTCCGTTCCATTTGCAACATTCTTCAAAGTCTGCTGAATTGAAGTTACATTTTTTTTGTATTTTACAATAATATGTACTTCTTCTGTATCCTCTTCTATGCCCTTTAACTCTATCCTGTCCATTCCAAAAGAAAAGTTTGAGAAACTCGAACTCATCAATAGAACAAAGATCAGACTCCATAAGAAAGATTGTTTTAAAAACCTACCAAACATCATTCACCCTCCTTTTACTATACGCATCTTCTATTATACCATATTTTGGGAATAAAATCAAGTATTGGCATACGCTGTTTGGCAAGCCGGGAAAATGCAAATATTTATTGACATTCAAGAATATCTTAGTGTATAATGTTAAAGACTATCAAGGTAGCAAATATGGCGGAATAGCTCAGGTGGCTAGAGCATGCGGTTCATACCCGCAGTGTCGGGGGTTCGAATCCCTTTTCCGCTATCCCATTTAAAAACAACCATTACTGGTTGTTTTTATCGTTGTATAATGACTTTAAATGTATTGGTCTTCAGAATGTTAATAAACTTGACTTCTTTCCCTCTAAAGAGGCCTTTAATAAGTTTAATCCCCATCCCGTTCCTCAGATATCTCTGTTTATTATCCAAAAGTGTTAACCTTTCAAAAAGCACGGGGTTTCTTCTGGTAAGCAGGTTGGTGTCACTCTCTTTATCCACTCTGGTTGTACTACTCACCGCTCCTGGATTGAGCACCTCAATCCGATCATCAAAAATCTGTACCCGTATCTGCCTTTGCTGGTCGAGATAATCTCGATGTACCAGTGCATTGGCGATCACAAGATCCAAGCCTTTTAGAAAGTCGGGCGTCTCATTTAATATGTCTTTACACACCGCATAGGATGCATCCAACATTTCCAAAATGGTTCCCGTAATCTCATACATTTTATTTTGAAAGTAAATCTTGATCCCCGTATGTGGTAGAAAAGTTTGTACCTTATAACCAAACAGAAGCATGCCCATAATGGTCGGGTGATAATGGTAGCGTTCATTTTTATAATCCCTCTTAATAAATCCAAGCGATTCCAAAAGAAGAGATTGGTTTTCCCCCTCAAGCTCATGAAAGCTCTTTAGGTAACGATCAATGAGTTCTTGGTTTAACATCTTCATATCCACATTTCCAAGCATGGTGGTCTCATGAGAAATCATACCATATTCCTGCATAAGAGAAGCAATCTCCTCCCTTCTTGCAATATCCGTGGTGGAGCCCCTACGAATATAGAAGGAGCCATTGTGTTTCATTTGATGTGGTTTGCCTTCGCTGCTAAAAATGGTCACCACAATTAGATTCTTCCCGCAATACGCCAGCTCTTCCACCCGGATTTCAACCGGAGGATCAATTCGACTTGTTACAATCTGTTGAATTTTCTCTTCGCTTACTATATTTTTAGGCACGCCCACAATCTCTTTATCATCACTGATACCATATATAATGTAACCTCTTCCTCCTTTGGAATTCGCGATTGCACATACATCTCGTGCAAACTCTTTTTTCTCAAAGTCTTGTTCGAGGCTAAACATTTCTTTAAAATCGAGCTTGGGTCCCTCATAACCCAATATGAGATATCCCAACTTTTGAATATCCAAAACCAACCTCACTTTAATCAAATCATAACAGAAATATATTGAAAATCAAGATTTGGGGCATGAAAAAACACTCATAACAAGTTATAAGTGTTTCCGATTAATTATGCCTCCGCTTCTTCAACTGGCCCATTTTCAGAACCTGAAGCCATCTCAAAAGCTATAATTGGTACCTGATAACCCATACACGTCCAACGCATTTCAAAGAGTTTGAACTCTTCTCCGTCCTCAAGAGCAAAGTGCCCATCATCTCGATAATCCGCTAACCGAATCTTCCGATCTTCTGTGGTATCGGTTTTAGACAAGTATTCGGCTATTGTTTTTTGATATCCCAGGAAGTATTCCGACTCAAGCAGGTTAGCTGCTCCATCATATACATTCTCTAGCTCATCTAATAATTTCAAAAAGTATATTTTGTTCAGGTTGGATAGATTCCCGTAGCCCGATTCTTCTTCCGCTAGAATATGTTCCACACTTTTTTGTAACAGTTCTTGGGCCTCTAAGAATCGTTCAGGATCATTTATATGGTTCATCCTAAAACAGTCCGATCTGAGCAAGCTATGAATCAGGTTGCGTTTTCCCCTCTCATCGCAAAGTGCCATCATCTTCGTTATCATACCTTGATCTGCCATGTTTGGATTGTTAGCTACCATTTCTGCTAACCTATAAATCCTTCTAGGATTACATCTCTCTATGAGCAATGAAAATGTGGATTCTCTTTCTATGTTTGGATTTTTTCTTAAAGCCCTTGCTAGATTCGGAACCTCTTCTCCATCACATTGTTCGATCACAAGATGCACTATTTCCTCCTCGAGAAAAGGGGAATGGCCATCTAATCCGATCGCAAGACCGACCATTTTAAATGGTGGGCACCTTAAAATCATCTCCCTCACAATTTTCTGATTCTCTAATATCTCCTTATCTAACTTGTCCACAAGCCACACCATATAGTATGGATCCATTTTATTGATAAGGACAGCAAGAATGATGTCTTCTTCCTTAAAATAATCATTTTTTTTCAAACCATCGATTGCCGACGGAATTTCATATCCGTCACACTGATGTATTAACGCTGACATGATACGCTTACTCTTTATATACTCTTTTCGTTCCAGCTCATTCGCTAATGCCGGTACTAGTTTAGCAGGCCACATCAAAATAATTTCTTCCCATAATTCCACCTCGTCTGTTGAAATGGTCCTTACTAATTGCTCTGCTAATATATAGGGACTACCGGTAATTCCAGGGATGATTTTTTTTAAAATGTCTGGATCTTTTAAATAGGTTGTTCCTTGTAAAAATTCTGTTATCTTATGCCATGACGAAGGGTGTGACTTTTTAAAAATCTGCTCCACCGCTTTTTTAAATAAATAGTTTTCTGATTTTAAAGCTCTAGTCAAATCAGGAATGTTCTTTGATACACATCGATCAATTAATGTTAAAATATCTTCCTCTTTCAGAAGGCCCACCGTATGGATGCTAAGATCCAGTTCTCCGCTTTCGATTAGTTTATTAATTTTCCTAATTAATCTCATCTTTCCTCCTACTCAAGTTCTATATTACCTGGGTTTTCATCTGGGGATGGGGAGTCTTGTATTGTAACCTCATATCGTTTCTCTACATTGAATTTATAGACGTCCTTGCCCTCTACAATGGTGAATCCCTCCTCCGAAACATTTTCTACCTCAAACGCTCTGTAATCATCCCTCCCTTGTTGAGGAGTAAAGAGATGATCTATGATGGCAAGTTGGCTTTTTAGGCAGTAGTCCTCATACAGATCAGTTGGTACATTCTCAAAGTACTGTCGTAATATTCGATCGCATATGGATAAAAGATAAATTTTATCTGGATTGGATAGATTACGGTAGGCGTCTTGCTTTCGGTCTACGAAGTCTCCACAGTTATAGCCTAAAAACAAACTTTCTATTTCTTCAAATATCTCTGGGTCTTCCAGATGGATGGTTCTAAAGTAAGATGATTTTAAAAAGCTGTTTGCCAAATCAATCTCATCTGCTTCCTCACTTTTTTCTATCAATTTCTTTATTAGATCTCTACTTTGCATCGCAGGGTATGTTGCCAACGCTTCTACAAGTTCAAACATTCTCTCACTGTCAGCTTTTTCCACGATTTCCTCTATTACTTCTTGTCTGAATAAGATGGGATTGTTTGATAAAATATGCACAAGCTCCGGCATATCTCCCCTATCTAAATCCTCTTTAAAAGCATATCCCACACTCTCCCTTTCTAGTATCGCTTCTCCCTGCATACCGATTAAGGTTGCATAAGGATCTGTGGATTGTTTAATTAGGGCAACCATTAGCTTTTCATTCTCTTCTAACCTATCGTTCCCTCTAATAATCTCCTTTAATTCTTCTACCTCAGCATCACCCCAGTACTGACTCTCTATAATACAAAGCCAGCTGTCTTGGTGGTCCACACTAATGAATGGAGCTAACACGCCGATTCGCCTAACACCTCCTAGCTTACTTGCAACACTCCTTAAGATCCCCAAATCTTGTGTCCAGCTTTGATTTTCAGGAAACATTTTTACAATCTTTGGCATATCCTCTATATGGGCCCAATGAGCGATTTCGGCGATTACTCCATCTTCTAAATATCCCCTCTTCTTAAAACTTTCTGTTAACTTCGGCAAATCTTTTGGGCTACACATTTTCACAAGCTGAATCCTCTCCCCGGTTGTTAACCCTCCCAATCTATTCAACCCTTCTTCAAACTTAGAGATACGATTCGATAATTTTTTGATTGCTCTTTCTCTATTCATTTTTTCTCCCTCCTTGTTTCTAGTCTCATACGCATTATATTATAAATATTCTTTTGACTATTGACTATTCCGCCTGTAGGTCAAGATCCGTGTCCTTTTCACCGGGAATGGGGGGCTTTGCCTTTTCCCCCTCTTCGAATAAAGGGGCTTGCACTGGTTTTACAGAACAGTTAAACAACACATCGAAGATTGTCTCCTTTTCGCCTTCTATCACGGTAAATCCACCACCTGGTAAAACGGTTATCTCAAATGCTCGATAGTCCTCCCTCTCTTCTCTTTTAGGGAACACGCTGCTTATAATTGCCCTTTGTGTCTTCAAGAAAAACGCCGCCTGGATTTCTTTTTCTCCAACCTCTCCATACTGTTCTACAACCTCATGAAAAACAGATTGAAAATAGATTTTATTGAGATTTGACAGCTTGTCATAACTTTTATCTTCTACTGTTATAAGCTCATTTGTCAACTCAAACGTGCTTTCTACTGTCGTAAAGATATCCTGGTCTTTTATATGTACCGTTCTAAAGAATTCTGATTTTAACAGATTATGAAGCACTCCTTTGTCATTCCCCTCCTCACAATAAGCAAATAGCTTCTGCACAATCTCTTTGCTTTCTAAGACAGGGTTACCCTGCAACCTCTCTACTAGCCGTACAAGATCCGAAGGTTGTATGTTTTCCACAAAGTCTTGGATAATCTTCGGATTTTCTAACATCTCATTTCCAGCTAATGCATCGAACAAAAACACTTGCCTTTCTGAATCACATTCTTCTATCAGTCTCCTTACAAACCCCTCATTCCGTAAACACGGATTTCCTTCTAAGTTTTTCACAAGATATGGTATCTCATCTGAATCACATTCTTTTAGCAAGCATGCCAATACCTTGCTGTGTTCTAATTCCATATTATCTCGAAATAGGGCAGCAAAATGGATTGGTGCCTCGCTGCTACTTCTTATTAGTGCAACGGCTACTTCTTCACTATTTCTCAAATCGCTTTTTTCTCTAATCCGGTCCATTAAAGGCGGTATTCCTCTAGGATCCCACTTCTTTATAATGTGCACCCATTTTGATTCTGCTGAAAGATCGACCACGTCCAAAAGCGCCTCCGCTAGTTTTACAGATCCCCCATCACTCATTATAGAATCCAAAACATTTTGATCTAGCCCTGAGTTTTTCACTAGCCTTACAAACTCTGGTTTATCATAAAACTTTAGCCTGCTTGCAATCACGGCAAAGAAACTGATCCGGCTCTGATCGCTCTTATTTATTACATATGCATTGTCTAGTTGTAAATAACCTCTAATCATCAAATTTCGTGTCACTTCAAGCAGATGGTTTTTATCACATTTGGTGATTAACCAATAAATATCTTTCCCCTTTAACCTTTTTATCTCCTTATTAATCTTATCTACTTTCTCCATCTCATCAAACTGTCTATAAAATGCACCCAGACTATTCGTTAACTTTCTTAGTTTCCACCTAAACATTTCTTTCCTCCTTTTTTGCTTTCCATTTTATCCCAATTAACTCCCTTTGTCAAGCTTTAAAGGCACAAACACATCACAAAAAAGACAATGCAAATGAAAGGACCAAAGGCAATCTTGTCCTTTTTACTCTTGATCTTCTTTACACCATAGAGACAAGCGATATAAAATAGAGCGAGGAGGGACGAAAAAAGAAGCAAAAGAAGCATCTGATAACCACTAAACATCAGTGCTAGAACGCCAAGAAGCTTAACGTCTCCCCCTCCGATACCCTTTCTGGAAAGAAGATAGATCAGATAGAATCCTGCAAAAAAACAGAACATCCGGATAAATGGCATTATAAGTATCCAAATTTCTTTGGTGTGGAGATATTTATTGACAACAAATACAATCAAAATGAGGAGAATGGATAAAATGTATCGATTGGGGATCTTTTTGCTTCTAAAATCAATCACCATCACCATCTGAAGAAAGAAAAAAAGAAATAAGTGAACCAAAAAAGTATAGTTGTCATAACTATATTTATGATATGTTAGGTAGAAAATGATCGAAGAAAAAAGAATTTGAAAAAGCAGCGTTTTCCGTTTTATAAACGGAATGCAAGAAAGAATAAGATAAGGAATTGCCGTATAAATCATAACTCCACCACAATCTTATTCATCAGTAACTCCACCGCTTTTTCCGCTTCCATAATCCCTTTTTTGATATGTATATCTGTTTCTAAACAAAAATTTAATATTCTCTTCAAACTTTCCTCACTATATTTTCTACCAATACTGATATACTTTTTGGTTGTAAAACTGGTCTTCTGCTCTAATAGATTGGTCACCTCCGTCAGCCCATACCCTGCATCCTCAAGCCTTTTGGCCTGATAAATGAGCTGAAACTCACGCGCAATCATAAATTCAATCTTTACAGGAGGCTCCTTGCTGAGCAGGTGGTTATGATAACTCTTCGTGGCTCCCTCGATTTCCCCTTTTGTTAACTTTTCCAACAACTCAAATATACTCGACTCAAAGTTTTGAATGCAAAGCACATTCACGTCTTCCGTTGTGATGGCTTTGCCATTCTTATAAGATACGAGTTTTTCAATCTCATTTTTAAGCAAATATAGATTCGTGCCCACCCTTTCCACCAGGTGATCTGCGATCGTCTTATCCACGCTCACACCCTGTTCCTTAAAAGCTTTCATACTCCACTTCACAGCGGTAGCAGGGGGCACCTCCTTCATCTCTAGTTCAAAAGCATGCTCCTTTAAATATTTATATACGGCACTTTTTTTGCTTACACTCTCCTCGTCAATAATGATACAGGTAGTCTCCTCTTTATTCTTAAAAATTTCAAGCAACTCCTTGTGGTCACATACCTCTGCTTTCCTAAAAAGAAGCACTCTTCTTTCCGCAAAAAAGGGAGCCGCTTTTACCTTCTCTTTTAAACGCTCAATATCAATCTCATCGCTTATGATATCCAGGTTGAGCTCCCTCGTTGTCTCATCCAGCACACAATCTATAATCATCTGGGTATAAAAATCCTTCAAATAATTTTCTTCACCATAAAAGAAATATAAGTCTCTTATATTTTTTTCCTGAATCTCTTTGGTCAGTTGTTTCAATAAAGCTTCCATTTTGAATCCTCATTTTAAAATTTGTAATCCATTCGATTTCTCAAAGTAATTTACCTTTATGCCCTCTTTTTCAAATTTTCCCTCTGCCCCCTCAGAAAAATCAAAAAACGCCAACGTTTCTAAAACTTCTTCTTTTTTGATTCTCTTGCTGAGTCTAATCCTTAGCTTCTTGTTTTCTAGATCCAAAATCTTTACAAAAAAATTTTTTGAAAACTTCTGGATGGAGACCTCGCCCTCCTTTTTCAGGATTTCAAGCGGTTGGATGTCTGAAAAATAATAGTCATTGCTCACCAGATCTTTATTATCCTCCACACGATTCAAAAAACTCATTCCATTTAGGTGGTCCAGCTCGTGTTGAACAATGCGCGCTGGAAACCCTTCAAGTGTCAACGTCCTCCGGATCATCTCCGCATCAATATACCGTACCTCAATCTTTTGATGTCTTTTAACAAGTCCCCTCATTCCTGGTACACTGAGGCATCCCTCATAATCAATTTCCTCTGTGTTTTCCAGAATCTGATACTCTGGGTTAATGAGCACGGTAAGTGGAAAATCAGACCTTCCTGGATATCTCCTATTCTTTTTGACCTCCATCACAATTATGCGAAGAGGCACCCCAATCTGCGGCGCGGCAATTCCCACTCCACCCGTTTCGCGTAGGGTATCCGTCAAATCTCCGATCACGCTTTGAATGTATTCACTGTCTGCAATCACAAGCTCTGAGATCTCTTTTAATATTTCTTCCCCAAGTTGTTTAATCTCTCTTACCATTCTTTCCTATCCTTTATACAATTTCATTAATCTATTAAACTCCTCCGTAAAACCTCTTTTGACCTCTTCCTCATCGATCGTTAGAATCTTTCGATCCTCCATTATAATCTCTCCGTTTATGATCACCGTCCCTACATCCTCCCCATTGGTGGAATAGATCAACTGAGAAAGGGGGTTGGTCCTTGGGTAATAATAACTCTTATTCATGTCCAGTAAAATGATGTCCGCTAGATAGCCTTCCTTTATCATTCCTAGGTTATTAAACCCGAGTGCCTTGGCTCCATTCACTGTCAACATACAGATTGCCTCTTCCACTTTTAAAACCGTTGGATCCTGCCTCAACCCTTTTTGTATATAACTCGCAAGACGAATGTCTTTAAATAAATCCAGTGTGTTATTACTTCCTGCTCCATCGGTTCCCATACAAACGTTGAGTCCTTTTTCTAGATAGCTCACAATATCCGCAATGCCACTTCCTAGTTTCATATTGCTTGCCGGATTGTGAACCACGCTCACATCCTTTTTCTCCTTTAAGATCTCAATATCCTCATCCGTAACATGCACCATATGAGCCAAGATCGTCTTGTGGTCAAAATAACCTAGACGGTTCAAGTATGAAACGGGCGTCACTCCCCTCTCACGAATGCAATCATCCACTTCCTTTTTGGTCTCTGAAAGATGTGTGTGAATTGGCAGTTTATATTCTTTGGCATAGTGCAATGCCTTTTCTAGGTAGTTCTCCGTACTAGTATAAATCGCATGTGGTGCAATATGAACCTGAATCAGTTCATCCTCTTTATACTGTTCATAGAGATCCAGATTGTTTTTTAACCGCTCATCCATCACATCCATTCCGGTGTCCCCGATCAGCCCTCTTGATACAACCCCTCTTAGTTTGATCTTTTTTGCCGCTTCTATAATATTTTCTATAAAAGAATACATATCGTTGAAGGTGGTGGTCCCGGTTTTGATCATCTCAATGAAAGAAAGCATGGCTCCATAATAGCACATCCTTCCATCGATGTGTTCCTCAATCTTAAACATGTTTTCAAAGAGCCATTCGTGCAAAGAAACATCGTCTGCCACATTTCTCATAAGTGTCATGGGGGTATGTGTATGACAGTTGATCAATCCCGGCATAATAATCTGGTCCGTGCAATCAATAATTTTATCCGTTTCAAAAGAAGATAGATTTTGATCTATCTTCTTAATATATTTGTCTTCTATTAAAATATCATATCCTGAAAGTAATATTCTTTCTCTTTCTGATGTTACAATCAGGCCATTCTTTAATAAAATCCTCATAATTTCTTCGCTCCATACGCTTCTAAATTTGCAAAAGTACTCATGAGTTTTTTGGTTCCGATGTCTTCAAAATGGACAGTTAGTTCGTAGTCTGCACCTGCCGGCATCACATTTTTTACAACACCCTTTCCAAACTTTTTATGTCCCACCTTGTCTCCAACCTTAAAACTCATCGCCACATTCTCCGGCGTTACCAATTTTTTGATTTCATTGCTTGTGTTAATCAGCATGCTGTACAAATTTGGTGTCGGTCTTTCCTCTATATTGAAGTCGAGTTTTAGTTTCTTCACCTTTTTCTTTTTGCTTTCGATGAGCTCCTCTGGAAACTCCTCATAAAATCTTGAGATTTTGTTGTGGTTAACTTGTCCATTCTTTAATCTGCTCTTGGTATGTGTGATATACAGTTTTTCTCTTGCACGAGTAATCGCCACATAAAGCAGTCTTCTCTCCTCCTCAATCTCATTGTTTTTGTCTTCGAAAATACTCAAATAGCTTGGGAAAATACCATCTTCAAATCCGGTTAAAAACACGGTATCAAATTCGAGGCCCTTTGCCATGTGGATCGTCATTAGCTTCACCGCATCCACGTTCTCGTCTAATCGATCGATGTCGGACAGAAGGGTTACTTCCTCTACAAACTTCTCAAGAGTTGGATTTTCTTCCGTTTGTTCAAAGTAAGCCACCTTGGAAACAAACTCAGAGAGGTTTTCGATGCGGTCCTTTGCTTCCTGGGTCTCCTCTTCCTCTAACATTTGTTTGTAGTTTGTATTCTCAATCAGTGCAGTAATCATTTCCTTTAGAGAATCCGTTTCTAGGCTTTTCTTTGCATTTTCAATAATGGATGTAAACCGTTCAATCTTGTAATCCAGTTTTGCAATCTCCTTATATTTTGAACAATCTCTGAGCGCTTCATACAATGAAATATTATATTTTTTAGCAATCTTTTCGATCTTTTCAATCGTCGTATTCCCAATGTTTCTTTTTGGTATATTGATGACCCTCTTAATGGAGATCTCATCATCTGGATTAATGATTACTTTTAAGTAGGAAAGAATGTCTTTCACTTCTTTTCTTTCATAATACCGAATTCCGCCGAAGATTTCATAAGGAATCCCCTCTTTGACAAGCTGCTCTTCAATCAGTCTTGACTGCGCATTGGTTCTATAGAGCACCGCAAAATCGCTAAAATTCTTATTCTTTGCTCTTACTGCTGTTTGAATGGTCTCCGTTACAAAATTGCTCTCTTCACGTTCATCATAACCATAGTAAAGAGAAATCAAGTCCCCGCCCTCTTTTTCTGTCCAGAGCGATTTTGTTTTTCTTTCTGTGTTGTTTGAAATCACTGCATTGGCAAGAGAAAGAATATTACCAGTGGATCGATAGTTTTGTTCTAGTCGAATCACTTTGGCTTTCTTAAAGTCTTGCTCAAAATTTAAAATATTGTAGATGTCTGCACCTCTCCATTTGTAAATGCTTTGGTCATCATCTCCCACAACAAAAAGATGTTTATATTTATCACTTAACAACTGAATAAGCAAATATTGGATATGATTGGTATCCTGATACTCGTCCACCATAATGTATTGGAAACGAGTTTGATACTTTTTTAACACCTTTGGAAACTCATTAAAAAGTTCTATGGTTTTCTTAATTAGATCATCAAAATCCAAGCTATTGTTTTTTGCCAATATCTCTTCATACATATCGTACACTTTGGCACATTGTGCAGCGATCGGGTCTCGTCCCGCTTCTTTCTTCGCCTCTTCCACGCTCACAAAGCTATTTTTATTCTGGCTAATATATCTCATAATGGTCTTTGCAAAAATTTTTTGTTCATTGATGTTGAGTGTAAGCATGCAATCTTTTACAATTCTCTTTTTATCATCATCATCGTAAATCGTAAAGTTGGATGAATATCCCAGATTGTGGATTTCTTCTCTTAAAATGCGAACACAAGTAGAATGAAAGGTGCTAATCCAAATCTCTTTTGCGCGTTTACCCACTAATGTGGCCACTCTTTCTTTCATTTCATTGGCCGCTTTGTTGGTAAAGGTAATCGCAAGTATATTTTCTGGACCAATGCCCATCTCTTTAATCATATAAGCAATTCTGTTGGTTAGGACTCTGGTTTTTCCGCTTCCAGCACCTGCTATCACGAGCATGGCACCTTCTATATTTTTAACCGCCTCTTTCTGTTCCTTATTCAGGCTTTGCAAAAGTGACATAATCTTCACCCTTTCTATCTTGTATTCCATTTGTATTGCGACTTTTCAGATGTTATTATATCAAATGTATGAAAATAAGCAAGAAAAATGTGCTTGTATTTAATTACTAAACTTACAGATTGTGGATAAGTTTCATTATATTTCATATTCTCTTATAATAATCTCTTCCCTTGGTTTATCAAAGAAGTAGCCTTGAACATAGTCGATCTGCAACCACTTAATGGTGTCTAGTTCATACCTGGTTTCGACACCTTCCGCCACCGTTCGAATCTTATGCTTCTTCGCATAATCCACCAAATTACGCACCAAATCCTGCTTTTTAAAATCCTTATCAATATTTCGAATCAGCTCAATGTCGATCTTTACGATATCTGGAACGACTTGCAAAAGCGCCACCTCATTCGAGTAGCCCGCCCCAAAGTCATCCAGCACAATCAGCGTATTTTCTCCACGCATTTTTTTGATTTTGGTCTCGATCTTATCCACCTCGATTTCAAAATATTCGGTGATTTCTAGTGCAATCGGTGTGTTTCCCCTAATCAGGTTGAATTCTCGCACCTCTTCCTGTGTATAATCCACCTTTGCAGAGGTGTTGATAAAAATGATTTTATCTTTTAGGATTTCTTTATTCTTTTCAATCTTCTCAAATACCTTTCGAATGATAATCCACTCGAGTTTTGGGCTAAGGTTCATCTCATCGGTGAGTGCAAGAAGAGAAGAGATCCCGATGTCCTCACTCTCCACCCTGCTTAAAGCCTCAAATCCCAAAATCTCGCCGTTTGAGACCTTCACAATTGGCTGAAATACGATGAATATTTTTCTGTTTTCAAGGATGTCCATCACCTTGTTCTTGTATTCCTGTACCTCTTCGTGATGCTCCACAATCTTTTTGTTATAAATCATCCATTTGTCACGGTTTCCCTTTTCACGCACCAAACGGATGCAATAGTTTAGATTTCGAATAATGGATTTGAGGTTATCCGAATCCACCGGATACTCAACTGCCACCGTAATAATGTACACATCTGTTGTATCCTCATTTTTTTTCAAACGTTCATTAATTGTCTCTGTAATATAGGTGATCAGTTCTGCCACATCTCCTCTCTTTGAAGGGATGTAGATTAGGAAGGTGTTGTCTTTAAAGTGAATGATGACACTTTTCTCCGAGATGAGTCTTCTGATCTCACTCGCCACTAAAAGCCTCAGGTCTTCTTTTGGCTTCTCTTCCTCATTGTCCATCATTTTATAGATGTCTTCAATGTTCACCATTAGAAATACGCCCGGATTATCATTAATAAAGTGTTTATTTCTCATGATGAGATATTTATAATATCTTCTGTTATAGGTGCCTGTGGTAAAATCTTTATACGTTAAATACCCAATGATTGAGATTGCAAGAACGCTGATGGTGATGGTGATCAGAAGTAGGCTCGCAATAGAAGCCTGATATAATCCACTAATTCCATCAAACTGATCAAGGTAAACATTGTTTTTTAGTTTAATCAGAAAAAACTCCTCTGTGTCTTTTAACGCATAGAGAAAGTAGATATTGTTCTTTTCTTTTAGAATTCGATTTAAAGGATACTTATTTTCTTTTATAATTTTGATCTCTTCCACCTTTGAATTGATCTCCTCCCGAATAAAGTTGGGAAGAGAGGTGCCCTGCATGTTGTTTTCCAGTGTGAGACAGATATATCTGAGCTCATTCTCCGCGTTTTCGTTGATTCGCTTCTCCGCATCTTTATAAGATGCATAGAGATACGCGAGCTCCGCGATTAAAATCGCAATAATAATAAAGATAATCACAATGACTATCTTTGTGAGTCTATTTTCCAACCTACTTTTTCTCACAAAACTCTCCTATAGAAAAATAAAAAGTGTTTTCACACTTTTTACTATATACTATTATTTTTTAATTTCAACTATCTCATTGCTTGTTTTTTTACTTAAATCTTCATATAATTGACTAAATTTAAGTGCGTACCGTCTGCCCGTTTCATTGTATCCATTGTATCTCCATGCAACCTCAAATACAGTCGGCTCATGATTTGCACGAACACATGCATCAATTTTGCATTTTATCACTTGTATACCTGAGCGGATAGCATACTCATAGTCACTTAACATCCTGTTAAAGTCGAACTGCCCGGTCCAGCTACTATTCACCTGCATAAGGCCATAGTCCGCTGTACCATTGGTATTATAGTTAATCGTCTTTTCATATCCTGACGATTCCAGCGTCATAATACATTTCACGAAAATCGGGTCAATTCCCTCTTCTTCTGAAACTTTTTGAATCAACTCATTCCATTTATCTGTACCAGCTACTCTCTTGGATAAAGAGACGGTTGTTTGGTTCAGCACTTCATATGTAGGCATTTCGAAAAACGGAATTAATACTTTGGTTGTATTTTCTTTATCTTCTGAATCAAAAGTCGGTATAAGGACCTTTGTTCCGATCACCTTATCTTCCGCCACAATATCTGATTTAAAAATCAGTAAAAAGACGATTACGAAGCATAAGATTCTCTGCTTGGGATATTCTAACATAAAAAAATAGTTCCTCCTACTTTGTTTTTTACAGTACATTGTATGTACTTTTTTTAAGCCTAATACAAAGTATAACATATTTTTTTAATTTTGTAAATAGTTTTTTAAACATTTCTTAACAATTTTGTAACAATTTCAGACAAAGTTTTCATCTACTTGGCTTTAGAAGGATTGAATATCTCAGACACCGTGTTGAGCTTTTCCAGGATCTTCTCGTCTTTCTTGCGAATACAGTAAACATCGATCTGCTTCTTTTCACCATTCTCCCCAGTGATTTCAATCTCATTTAGGCCGACTAAAAGTTTTATGACATCTGTAAAACTCTCCGTTTTTCCGATGGTATAAATGGTTACCTTCTGAAGGCTCTTTGTACCGTCCAAGAGAACCAGTGATTGCCTTACGATTACTTTGGTTCCCTCTTTGGCGGTTCCTGAAACCACGCGAAGGGTATCAAAAGTAACCTCATAGCTCTTTTCAAAGCCTGAGACAACCGTTACCATTTCTTCAGCTGCATATGTATTTACTGTAAAGAACAAAAGAAAGAACACCAAAAATATGTACAGTTTTTTACTCATAGATATCACCTTTTGGTACTATTATAGCAGGTTTGTGTTACAATTCCATTACAAAGCGGTTAAAGTTACTCTACAATTTATAACGTTCTGTTCCCTCTAGAAAGCGATACGTCTTACCCTCCTGCCCTTTCATCCATTCCCTGAGGTGGGTTTATTTCACAGTCTCTCCTCATCAAACATTCTAACTAGCTTTTCTCCGGCCTCATAACACTTTTTATAAAAAGCCAAGGGACTCATGTTCCCATAGTCTTTTCTATAAACACACTCTAGCGTAACGGCCCCCGTGTACCCGCTTGCCTTTAAATTTTGAATTACTCGTTCCCAATGAATTGAACCATCAAATGGAATGAGATGTTGATCACCTGAGGCGTCATTGTCATGCAGATGCACTTCAAAAATACGATTCTGAAAGGCTTGAAAATCAAAGCCATCCTCAAAGTGGGCATGGTCATGTCCCGCATCATAGCAAACGCCAACATGGTCTCCTTCTATGTGCTTTAACACATATTCTAAGTAGCCTTTCTTTCTTGTGTTTTCAAAAGCAATCCGCATGCCCTTTTCTTTTGCATAATCCGTTATCCTTTGAATTCTCAAAAGCCCAAGTTCATTGTAAAGTGGTGCGACACGAGACGTGGTTAAATGAAGGATCACCGTTTTGATATGATTTTTGAAACACTGATCCAACTCTTTTCGGTAGCACTCTACCAGATGATCCCCTGCTTCTCCTTCCTCCCAAATCCGGTTAATCTCCTGGTATCCAAGGTGGGCAAAAATGACCTCTAGCCCTAACGTCCTTGCATAGTCTAGCTGTTCCTGCTCCGAAACCACCCAATCCTTGTTGTACCATTGAATAAAAACGTTTCGAAACCCCGCCAAAGAAATGGTTTGGATCATCTCTTTTATTGGAACCTCTGTATGATTGCTAATGACCATCGCAAGTTCTCTCATTATCTTTCTCCTTTTGGAAATTTCAAATAGACGGTGGTTCCTACCTTATATTCACTCTCAAGCCGAATGCTTCCTCCATGGGCCACCATTATCTCTTTTGCAATCGAAAGCCCAAGCCCTGTTCCGCCCATTGCTCTGGATCTTGCCTTATCTACTCTATAAAACCGTTCAAAAACGCGGGAGAGATCCTCTTTTGGAATGCCCATTCCGGTATCTTTCACACTGATCTCTATCTCTGTATCGGTTTCCTTTACGCTCACTGTAATCGTAGCCTTCTCTTCACTATACTTAATCGAGTTACTTAATATGTTGTTTAAAACCTGCACCACCCTATCCGGATCAATCAAAAGATTCTTCTCTTCGTCCGGAACATTAACAACAAGGTTTTGGTTCTTCATGTTGGCCTGAATTTTTTGGGCATTGCAAACATCTCGGACCAGAAGATATAGGTCATCTATGATAAATGTAAACTTGATCTGATTGTTATCAAACCTTGAAAGCTCAAGCAAGTCCTGTACAAGATGCACCATTCGATCCGTTTCAGTATTAATAATGCTTAAAAACTTCTTATTGTTATCTGCATTTTCCACCTCACCCTCCAGTAGGGTCTCCACATAGCTCTTTACAGTGGTGAGAGGAGTTCTAAGCTCATGGGAAACATTGGCCACAAACTCTTTACGCATGTTATCCAATCGTCTTTGTTCCGTTACGTCCTGGATCATCACAATGATTCCCTCGGTAATTAGTCTCTCATTTAGATAGGTGGCAATGATAATATTTAAAATCTTGCGATTCAGTTTGATCTCAATCATACGCATCTGACTCGTTTTGGTATCCAAAATCTCCTCTTTTGTAATCTCGATTCCCAAAATCTCCATTAGCTTCTCAATCGTTGAAATCTTGTTTCGAGTTCCGAGAATCTTATAAGCAACCTTATTGGCATGAATTAAAGAGCCCGCATTATTAAAAGCCATGATGCCATCTTTCATATGTTCAAAAACGGTTTCCAGCTTATTTTTCTCATTTGAAATATCCGCCAGTGTCTTATTCAGCTCTACCGCCATGTAGTTAAAGGTTCTGGTGAGTTGACCAATTTCATCGTTGGATTTTACCTCCAGATTCTGATATAGCTCCCCTCTTGCAAACTTTTTGGCTGTGACGGTCAGCTTTTTGATTGGCTCCGTAAAAATCTTCGAAAAGACGAACCACAGAAGAATTGATAAGATCACCGCAAGCACAATAGAAAAAGCGATGATGGTTCGTGCTCTTGACAGGGTGTCTTCTATGTTTTGTGTATAGGTGGTTGTATATAAAATGACCTTTACATTATCCTCAATCATGATTGGATAGGCATAACCCATCATAGACCTTGCCACATCATCCTTTTCATAACTTGTAATATTTTCAAACTTACTGATCCCATTGACTGCTGAGATGATGGCATATGTATCAAACGCTTTGGGTTTTTGTTCGTCCGATGAGAAAATGAACTCACCATTTTTATCTAAAATATAAATTTGTGTGTTTTTATCTGTGTAAAAAGACATGTTTCGGGTTAGGTATTCTTTGAACGTATAAATAATGGTTTCCTCTTCTTCATCCCGAAATTCTACCTCAAGAAAACTGCCCACTACTGCTCTTAAATCGTCCTGAATCTTTTTATATTCATAACTCTCAAGCTGCCACAATATAAAAACACCACTCATAATCATTACAATGAGTACGATGATGTTATAAATCGTGATCAGCTTCCACTGTATGCTCTTCATTTTACTCCCCTTTAAAGTAGTATCCTACGCCTCTTTTGGTTGCGATATACATAGGGTTCGCTGGATTGTCTTCAATCTTTTCCCTGAGTCTTCTAACGGTTACATCCACAGTTCTTACATCTCCATAGTATTCATATCCCCATACTTTTTCAAGCAGGGATTCTCTTGAGAACACCTGTCCTTTTTGGGTAATCAAAAACTTCAACAGCTCAAACTCCCTGACTGTAAGGTCTAAGGTTTCATTGTCTTTCTTGACTTCATACATATTTAGATCGATCGAAATTCTGCCAATCGTAATCACACTAGAAGAGGTTGGAAGGGATCCTTTCATTTTTCGAATGTTGGCCTTACAACGGGCCATCAACTCTCGAATACTAAACGGTTTTGTGATGTAGTCATCCGCTCCTAATTCAAGTCCCAATACCTTATCCACTTCTTCCGCACGAGCGGTTAACATAATAATGGGAACGTTGCTCTTTTCTCGTATTCTTTTACAAACCTCAAACCCGTCCAACTTAGGCATCATGATGTCTAAAAGAATCAGATCCGGAGATTCGCTGAGCGCCTTCTTCAGCCCTTCTTCCCCATCATAAGCAGTGGCTAACGTATAACCCTCTTTTTTAAGATTAAAAACCAAAATGTCCACGATGGCTTTCTCATCATCCACAACAAGTACTTTCATACACTCTCCATTTACCTTATAGTATATACCATTTTATATAAAATACAAGAAAAAAGTAATCCGCGGATTACTTTCACATAAGGTGACCTTATTCTAATCTATATCGAATTCTGAAAATAAATAGAAAAGACTTTAGAGTCTTCTAAAATCTTATTGATTGTTTTTTAAATAATCATTCATTTGTGTCATTAGTTCTTGTGTATCTAATCCGTGCCCTTCACAAGCCTCTTTTAAGGTTTCATGTGAGTGTGCCGGACAACCTACACAGTGCATTCCGTGTGCCATTAATACTTCTGCTAGTTCTTCATTGACTGCCAATATTTCTGCAATGGTCATGGTTTCATTTATCATCGTCCTTCTCCTTTTTTTGTTTTATCCTGAGCCATCCGGGGCTCGAACCCGGGACACCAGGATTAAAAATCCTGTGCTCTACCGACTGAGCTAATAGCCCTCATCTATCATAGTCTTTACGGAATCAGATCCATTATGCAATGATTTAATTGCCTAAAAGACCCCAAAAGTAGTTCTATTTTATACTATAATTTCTGATTTGACAAGCCCTTTTTTTGAAATTTTTTGTAATGAATCCAAAAAGAGCTAAACCACCTTTGCTCTAGCTCTCCAGGATAAAAAACAAAATATCTTTAATGGACGCCTTCCGCTGCATCCGCTTCTGCTTTCGTTCTATGCACCGTACCGTGTGGGTGCTGGATAGGGGCATAAATAGAATACAGCTTAATTGGTTTGTTCCCCGTATTTACAAGATTATGCCAGGTTCCCGCTGGTATAATAATCGCATCATCATCCTGCACATTTGCCTGCTGATTAAGCCTATCAACACTATCACCCATCATCACACGGCCGTTCCCCTCTTCAATTCTTAAGAATTGATCAAGATAAGGGTGAGATTCCAGACCAATCTGGCCGTTTACCGGAATATTCATTAAAGTAAGCTGCATATTTTTTCCGGTCCATAATGCCGTCCGAAAATTTGGATTTTGTAGGGTGGCGTTATTTATATTGGTAACAAAAGGTTCCGATCCATAGTCTGGTCCGTTTTGTATGTTGTCATTAGCCATCTTCTCTCCTAATTATTCTCTTCTTCATTTACTATCTTATGCTTCGAGAATTTATTCTGTGCCTGAACCGATCCGTTTCAACCTACTATGAGAGGATTCTTTTCTGCGGATCATGTCACTCTAAATTTTCATTAAAAACAAAAATAACTCATATGTCTTCATGTGAATCTTTGCCTCTCTATATTACTATTCAGACAATTTCTATACCTTATTTATCCTCCAGGTAGCCCGTGAGTAAGTTTAAGAATTGCGCAGGAGATACAATAAACGATTCAAGAAGATAATGCTTTTTATTTCCAGTTACTAAATATCCATCATAAGCCTTGGCTGCAACATAAAACTTCCGATCCGTTTCATCTATCATTTGAATAATACTCTTATTTTTTTAAATAATTCTTCCCTCGTTTGAGTGGAGAACTTTAGTCTAGGACGATTAAACGTATGAACATACTCTTCGAATATTGTATCACTAAAGTAAGGTTTGATAACCTCCAAAATCACTAAGCAATTATTATTGTTGGATTCCCTCCTCAGACCACAACGCATAAACTAAAACATTAGTATCTAAAATGACCTTAATGGCTTTATTTATACATCCTCACCATGTGCTTTCATTTCCTCCTCTATTTCCTCGTCAGTCGAAAATCCTTCTTTTGAAGAATGATATTTTGACTAAAAACCAAACAAAAAAACTAGGTATCACCTAATTTTTTTGTATAAGTTTCTAAAGCAACATTTTTCAGAATGATAAAAACAGCTTACTTTAAAATGAAAATTTTTAAAATATCACTCACCACTTAGCGAGCGCGATATCTATGTTTACATTATTTGTATTTAACAGCAACTGTGATGATGTTTCCTGCATTTATCTCGACACTTGCATATAATAAGGATGCTCATAATAATTAGTAAAATAAGTATTGCAATAATTAAAATCATGATTATGAAGTTCAAATTGCCTCTCGAGCCATTATTAATACAAATAGGACCATTTTGCACATTTGGGTCATCAATTGTAGTTACAATTGACGGATTAATACCAGTAATTTGTCCTGTTAGATTTGACTCAACAATATTAATTTTATATTTCCCTTCGCTTGCTGGATTGAGATTTTGTATGATTGATCCCTCTGCGTTTGTATTTGTTATATTAGAATGTAAAATATTGATATTGGCAGTACTGTCACCCCTTAAAACAATTGTACCGTCTTCCATTGAACTTGAATTTAACAAGCTGTTAGTAATGGTTACAGAACCTGCACTAGAAATTGTACCTGAACTTTGACCGCTACGAACCGCATAGCCTACTACGTCAAATTTGCAGCTATCAATTATTAAATCTCCTACTCCATAGAAGTTTACTGAAGCGCTGGAATTGCTTACATTACAATTTTGAATAAACGCATACCCCGTTACAGCTTTTAACTGTGCAAGACTGTGCATATCTATAGCATTACAATTAATTATTGAAATGTTTTTTGAACCGCCACTCACACTTTGAACTGCTACCGTTGTATTAAAAACACCTTTAAAATTACAACCATTAATGATGACATTATGCGGATAGCCATATCCGGTTCTTGGTGGAATCAAATTAAAATAAATACAATTTGCAGGAGTTCCTGAAGAAAAATCAAAAGAAAATCCTTGTATCAATAAACTTTCTGGGCTGTTAAGATTTCCATTCCCATCAATCGTAATGGTATTTGTAAATATAACAGATGCTCCAGACTGTGGCCTTATCACTACATTTTTATTTGGCTGCTGCACGATATTGAGTGGATCAGTAACCATTCCGCCTGCCACTTCAATAATAAAATTGTTTCCTGAGGTTTGTGTAACCATATTGACTGCCTCTTGTACAGATGAATAAGTATCAACCAGTATCCCATCTGCTGTAAGTATTGCTTCAGGAGAGATTGCAGACGCTATAATTGGCAGGAAACACAAATATATTATTAATATAAAAATATAAATAGCTTTTTGCTTCATAATTAACCTTCTCGTTTTGTTTGTCTATAATTTAATTATATGTTGATCAAATCCGTTGTGTTCCATATGACTGGTATACTGGTCATGCTATATTTCATCGATCTTTCGTTCTTTTAGCCAATGATTTTGTTTAATCATTTTACTATTTACCACTATTTTAGAAATTAAAATCACGCAAAAAGCTGGGCTTACCCAGCTGTAAATATTTTATTATGTTTGCAATCTTAAATCGTCTTGTGGATTTAATGAAGGCAATACTAATGCTTTGACCACTTTTAAAATTCATCCATACAAATAAGTTCGTTTAGATCAATTAAAGAAAATGTATCTACTTTTAATCCACAAGCAAATGTCATTGCAAGTAAATTATTATAAAGAACTTCTTCTCTCCTTTTTGCAAAATTCTCTCATTGACTCTCTAATAGGAGAGGGCTTTTTAATATATTTGAAATAAAAGTTTTAGAAAAATGCTTAGGTTCTAATGTTCTTAAATCAAATCTACTCTATAGAATATAACTGCTAGAGCAACAATACTTCTAAGCTTTAAACAAACAAAAAAGCTAGGAAATTCCTAACTTTCTTATATATAGTCCGTACGGGAATCGAACCCATGAGGCATATGTATTCCTATGTGCCTACATATCCCAACTCTTTATAATTTCAGCATTTTTACAAATTTTCATTTTTTCCTAGACTGTGCATATTTTCCTATATTTGTACCAAATGCTAGAAAAAACGCTAGAAGGTTTAGTCATTTTTCTATTAGATTTTATTTATGTAATCACTCCCACCATAAAATATATTATCTAAATATACCTTTTTCTCCTCTTCGTTTATATCATATATAACAACATACTTTTTTATAATTGCTCTCCTATATTCTTTTGCCAAGACTTCATAACGTCTTACTTTTGAGTATATAAAAGGAGAATCCTCAAGTGTCTCCACTAATTTTTCAAATTTAATCAAAAGCTTATTTGAAGCTACCTCTGCACACAAAATATTCTTTATATATTCAAAGATTTGAAACAAAGATGTTTCAAATTTCTTGGTTACGATAACTTCATATTTATTCATATCGCCTTCTCAGTTCTTTCAAAATTTCTCTAGCATTTTTTACACTACCATTCTCCTTGTCCTCTTCAGCTTCTAATAAACCTTTTATAACTTCTAAATCTTTTAACCTATCTAAATAATCTTCATCTACTATAAATAACTTCTTTTGATTTTTTCTTTTAATCAGAATTGGCTCTTCAATATCATCATATTCACTTGCTTCTAGTTCTTCTATTACAATTTCTTTTAACATAACTTACTCCTTTTTTAATAGTATATCACAAATTTCATATTTTGTGTAAACTTTCTTTTCAATGATCCTTTTTAAAATTACAATTCTAAGTCCTCAGATAGATTTAATATAGGTAATTCTAATGCTTTATCCTCCAGATCTTTACTTAAATCAATACATAACATATCAGGGGAAGATATCTCTGACCAAATTCCATAATATTCACTAGTATCACTCATACCATCTTTATGTTTCAATGCCGCTCCCCAAAATTTACACTCCCCATCCAAAAGTAATTTCTTTTTTAACTCCTCATCTAAATTTTGTGGATCTATCAATATATATCCAACTGATTTATCTTTTACAACATGACTTCTTCTTTTATAGAAGTCGTCGACATTTGCTGAAGACCAGTATGTAGAATATCCTTTTTCATTTAATATTTTACAGGCCTCCCTTACAGGTAAATCAAAACCCATTGTTTCATCTTCTACATAGCCAATATCATAGTCTCCTAAAAAATTAGTAGCCTTCACTTCTCTAATATAGGTAGGATTATTTCTCATATAGCTAAACCAATTACGAAATTCATCAGTACAGATAAGCTCTTTACGTGGTGGTATAAAGCCAAATTCGTAGTTAACTTCTAAACCTCGAGAATATGCCATTTCAAGTAAATCTCTATATAGATATTTCTCAGGAGATATAGTGTGAAAAATAATGTCCTCCAAAGACATAAATTCTTTTTGCAAGCCTTCAGATGGATTTAATTCTTTCAAAAAATTTGGAAGCAAGCTTTGCGAGGATTCTAGCATTGTTCTTAAATCAAATTCTTCTTCCAAAAGTCCGAAAATATAATAATGCAACGTTAAAAAACTATTTAAAAATTCGATATTTCCTAGCTTTTGTAATTCCTCTATATTTACTTCTGTAAGACCATTATTAGTAGCATCTTTAGTAATATTAGAAAAACTCATTCTATATACCTCACTATTGTCTACATTATATCATATATTCCATATTTTGTAAATGTGTTGTCTGATTTTACGATTCACTCTTTGAGAAGAATGAACTGCTAGAAAAAAGTGCTAGAATAATTGTATTTTTAACTAAAACCCAAACAAAAAAGCTAGGAAATTCCTAACTTTCTTATATATAGTCCGTACGGGAATCGAACCCGTGATACCGCCGTGAAAGGGCGATGTCTTAACCGCTTGACCAACGGACCATAATACCTCCTCAAGTAGGGCTCGAACCTACGACCCTTCGGTTAACAGCCGAATGCTCTACCGCTGAGCTATTGAGGACTATAATACTTATATAGTATTGACTAAAAAGAAAAAAATAAAATAATTTATTTCTAAATTATTTATGAACCAAGATAAAAAGAGAAGAAAGAAAATCAAAACCTCGACCTATTAGTATTAATCAGCTTAACATATTGCTATGCTTACACCCTTAACCTATCAACCTTATCGTCTATAAGGGGTCTTACTCTTACGATGGGAAATCTTATCTTGAGGTTAGTTTCACACTTAGATGCTTTCAGCGTTTATCTAATACGG
>JAVBPT010000029.1:0-11468 GCA_031549455.1 Eubacteriales bacterium | reverse complement strand
TGCGTAAAGGCATTGAAGTCTAATTTTTCAGAGAAGAAAGCACTCGCGATGCTCTACAAATTGGAGAAAGCAACCATTGAACTGGTCGAATTACAGCGGAAAGTATCCGCACAGATTGAGGAATTCGAACGTGAATACGCCGCTTCATGGTTGCAAAAATAAATAAGGGAAATAACCTTTTCGGTACATTAATCTATAATAACCGGAAGGTAGAAAACGATGTCGCGGGGATAATCCACTCCAATAAAGTGATGCAGGTAAGCATGGGGAATACAATATGTTTCTTTTGACCCAGTCATTTGCACCTTTTCTTGCAGCAAACAGGAAAACAGAAGAGCCGGTCT
Source organism: Eubacteriales bacterium (assembly GCA_031549455.1). Lineage (GTDB taxonomy): Bacteria > Bacillota > Clostridia > Lachnospirales > JAKSVV01 > JAVBPT01. The sequence goes on along the minus strand of JAVBPT010000029.1, from coordinate 11,124 downwards.
TGCATGTATCCATCAATCCGCATCCCGATGATGTGTTGACCGACGAACAGTTGATAGATATTGCTGATGAGTATATGCAGAAAATGGGATTCGGTGAGCAACCTTATGTCGTATTCAAACATGAAGATTTAGAAAGGAAGCATATCCATATCGTAACTGTCAATGTGGACGAAACAGGGCGTAAGATTAACGATTTTAATAATTACCGCCATTCCAAAAAGATAACCCAGGAACTGGAAGCCAAATACAACCTGCACCCTGCCGACAAACAGGACTATTCGGAGAATGTACTCCGGCTGAAAAAGGTTGATTACGAAGCAGGGAATGTGAAAAAGCAAATAGCAAACAACGTAAAGGCCCTGATGCAGTCTTTCCATTTCACCTCCCTACCGGAATATCGTGCTTTGTTGTCCCTATATAATATAGGTGTGGACGAAGGGAGCGGGGAAGTCCGTAATAAACCATACCGTGGGCTGGTATATTCCGCCCTTGATAACGAAGGGAACAAAGTTGGGAATCCTATCAAGTCATCTTCCATTGCCAAAAGTGTCGGACATGCTGCGTTAATAAAAAAAGTTGCATCGTCAGAAAAGTTAATCAAGGATAAGGGCCTGACCGAACACGCAAAGACGGTTCTTGATACGGCTATCAAAAATTACCGGAACAGACTGTCTTTTGAAGCGGAGCTTTTGCGCGGCGGAATAAGTGTCCTCTTCCGGCAGAACGAAGACGGGCGGATTTATGGTGCGACATTCATCGACCACGAGAACCACGCTGTATTCAACGGCTCAAAAATCGGTAAGGCTTATTCTGCTAATGTATTTCACAATCTTTTCCAAAACAGCCGGGAAGATGATCCGTTGCAGGATAATCTGGAAACGAAGAGTACGGAAGACCATCAAGCTATTTATCCTTTATTGGAACTGGATATTACCGCACCTCCCAAAGAACAAGAAGATTTAGAAATTTCAACTGATGATTCCTTAGAAAATATAAACAAACGTCAACCTGAAGACACCGCCTCTGGCATCATACCTTCATTCTTGGAGCAACATGGAACGGACTACGAAGCGGAAGCTTTCGCACGAAAGAAAGAAGCGGAAGCAAAACGCCGCAAGCGTAAGGGAAGACGTATGTAATAAACAGATATATAATTTATTCATTTTAAAAACAAGATTTTATGCAAAACGAAGATGATTTAAGGGGACTCGCCAAAGTGATGGAATTCATGCGGGCGATTAGTATTTTATTTGTGATTATCCACATTTACTGGTTTTGTTATGGGTATATCCGGGAACTGAACGTTAATATAGCTGTGGTGGATAAAATACTGCTCGGTTTCAACCGGACGGCAGGGCTTTTCTCCAATATACTATGGATGAAACTATTTGCCTTAGTCTTTATGGCACTTTCCTGTCTGGGAACCAAAGGGGTGAAGGAAGAAAAAATAACATGGACGAAAATATCCGTATTTGGTATTGTTGGTTTCATCCTCTTTTTCCTTAACTGGTGGATACTGGATTTATTCCTCCCCCTTGCAGCCAATACGGCACTGTATATTTTCACTTTGTCGCTGGGATATATCTGTATGCTGATGGCGGGGTTATGGATGAGCCGCTTACTTAAAAACCGAATGATGGACGATGTATTTAACCATGAGAATGAATCTTTCATGCAGGAAACCCGCCTGATGGAGAATGAATATTCCGTCAATCTACCGACTCGCTTTTTCTACAAAAAAAAATGGAACAACGGTTGGATAAACATCGTCAACCCTTTTCGGGCAACCATCGTACTGGGAACGCCCGGCTCGGGGAAGTCGTATGCAGTGGTAAATAATTTCATCAAGCAACAGATTAACAAGGGATATAGTCAGTACATCTATGACTACAAATATCCCGACCTCTCGACAATCGCTTATAATACGCTGATAAATAACAGAAAAGCATATAAGGTAGAGCCGAAGTTCTTCGTTATCAACTTTGACAACCCTGCCGGAAGCCACCGCTGCAATCCTGTCAATCCCGATTTCATGACCGATATCAGTGATGCGTATGAGAGTGCCTATACCATAATGCTCAACCTCAACAAGACCTGGATTACCAAACAAGGAGACTTCTTTGTGGAATCTCCGATTATCCTATTGGCGGCAATCATCTGGTACCTGAAAATCTATGAAGGCGGCAAGTACTGTACTTTCCCGCATGCCATCGAATTCCTGAATAAAAAGTATACCGATATTTTTCCTATCCTCACCTCTTATCCGCAGCTTGAAAATTACCTGTCTCCCTTTATGGATGCGTGGCTGGGAAATGCGCAAGACCAGCTCCAGGGGCAGATTGCGAGTGCTAAAATACCGCTATCCAGAATGATAAGCCCACAACTTTATTGGGTGATGACAGGCAACGACTTCACATTGGACATAAACAATCCGGAAGAACCAAAAGTCCTTTGTGTGGGCAATAATCCGGACCGGCAGAATATCTACTCGGCGGCATTAGGGTTATATAATTCCCGAATTGTGAAGTTGATTAATAAAAAAGGAATGTTGAAATCATCGGTTATTATTGATGAGTTGCCGACAATATATTTCAAGGGGTTGGATAACTTAATCGCTACAGCACGAAGCAATAAAGTTGCCGTTTGTCTGGGTTTTCAGGACTTCAGCCAATTGACAAGGGATTATGGAGACAAGGAGGCGAAGGTAGTGATGAACACAGTCGGAAATATCTTTTCAGGTCAGGTGGTTGGGGAAACCGCAAAAACGCTTTCGGAACGTTTCGGGAAAGTGTTACAGAAGCGCCAGTCCATGACCATCAACAAGCAGGATAAAAGCACTACCATCAACACGCAGATGGATTCACTTATTCCAGCATCTAAGATTAGCGGACTGACGCAAGGGATGTTTGTCGGTTCGGTTTCGGATAATTTTGATGAACGGATAGAACAGAAGATATTCCACTGTGAGATAGTTGTCGACAATGCGAAAGTAGCCGCCGAAACAAAATCCTATCAAAAGATTCCGGAATTTACCAGTTTTGTAACCGAAGACGGAGAAAATCTGATGCAGCAGGAAATCGAGCGGAACTATTACCGTATAAAGGAGGAAGCGCAGCAGATTGTGGACTCGGAACTGGCGAGGCTGAAGGATGACCCGAAGTTCAAGGATTTGGTGAAAAAATAATCGTGTCATTTTGAGGCACAGCGAGTAGCTCATTTCTTATTGCTCCTGACTTGAAACTTGTATTTGAGCACTTTTTGCCAATGTTTTTTATGCAATCAGATGGTATGACGAAAAAAAAGCTTATATTTGCGACAAATAAACCTCTTTATAATGTGTTTAAGTCTTGAAAAACAGGTAATTAATAAGATAAAAAAAGCCAGAAGGGGTCAGGCATTTTTCGTGGATGATTTTCTCTCCTATGGGAACAGCAAGTCATGTGCTAAGGCTTTAGAGAGACTGGTCCAAAGTGAACAGCTTGTTCGTATTGGACGAGGTATATACTCATTGCCTAAAAAGAGTAAATTACTAGGCACATATATTATGCCTACAGTTGAAGATATTGCTAAAGATATTGCTCGTAGAGACAAGGCACGCATTATTCCTGCTGGTTTATATGCTATGAATATGCTTGGATTGTCTACTCAAGTTCCATTGAAAGCTGTATATCTGACAGACGGAACACCTCGTAAATTGGAAATCGGAGGACGAGTTTTAGTTTTCAAGAAAACAGCTCCGAAAAACCTGAGTGCTTGGGGGGAGATAAGTGGGCTTGTAATTCAAGCATTAAAAGCTATTGGAAAGGAGAATTTAACACAAGATATTGAACTGAAAGTTATTGAGTTGCTAAAGAAGGAGACCATTGAGAATGTTGCGAATGATATAAAACTTGCTCCTGAATGGATTAGAATAATAATGAGAAAAGCAAAATGAATTGGTATAAATTATCATATAACGAAAAAAAAGAGGTTCTTTCAGCAGTAGCAACAAAAGTAGGATTGCCTACATTTGTTGTGGAAAAAGACTGGTGGGTTGTGCAAACATTGCGGCTAATCACTCAAATGGATATTGCTGATCAGATTGTTTTTAAAGGCGGTACCTCCTTAAGTAAAGCATGGGGATTGATTGATAGATTTTCTGAAGATATTGATCTTGCAATTAATCGAGAATTTTTTGGTTATAGGGGAGATATCTCTCGTACTCAAGTTTGCAAATTAAAAGATGCTTCAAACAAATATATTTGTAATGAGTTTCTGAATGGTTTGCGAAAAATGTTCGCAGATGCGGATTTCGCGGAGGTTAAGTTAGATGTTGTGGATATAAAAGATCCGGATGACGATCCAGTCAAGATAGCAGTTGTTTTTCCTGTTGTTGCACAATACTCATCTTATGTTCAGCCAAGAGTGCTATTAGAAATAGGCAGTCGATCCCTAATGGAGCCTTCGACGGTTTGTAAGTTTCGGTCTATGATTGGCGATTCGTTTTCTGATAGAACCTTTGCCGATGAAAGTATCAAAATTAGTTGTGTGAATCCAGAAAGGACTTTCTTAGAAAAACTGTTTCTACTTCACGAAGAGCATCAGCGCCCAAGAGAGAAAATGTCGATTCAAGGCAAAAGTCGACATTTATACGATATTTATAAGATTTCACAAACTCCATTTGCCGAGAAAGCTATTAAAGACAAAGTGTTATATGGATCTATTGTTGCCCACAGAGAACGGTTTACAAAGCTCGGAGGTGTAGATTATATGCTACATTATCCTCCCAATCTTAATCCGATACCTCCTGAAGAGTTGCTGCCTATTTGGCAAAACGACTTTAATAATCTTACTAACAATATGATTATGGGAGAAAAAATTTCTTTTTCTGAAGTGCTGGATATCATAACACAAATTTCAAAATCAATTAACTATGGGGAATAACACTACTAAAAGTTACGAAAAAGGAAAACTCTTCAGAGACGTTCAGGTATGGCCATTGTCTACTGAGTTGGATTATGATGGGTGGCTAGGTAATTTCTCTGATGACTCTGATAGGGCAATTGCAGAACAAATATTGGATTTTTTCACTTACTACTCAAAGAAAATGGTTAATCAAATGTTAGCCATGTCAGTTGGAGGAGCTGGAATAGTACTGAAAGGGCTGTATACTGATTGGACTCACAGCCATTTTAAACAAAAGTGCATCTATAGTTTTATTCCAGGTGAAGATCCCAATGAGTCTGATAGTGGTCATATCTTTATTAGAAAGATCCGGGAGATAGCGAATATCCCTCAATCCCAATTAATAAGATTTAATGACCTTTTTGATTATCTTGAGCAAAATTCCTCAAGTCCAATACCTGTAATTCTTATTGATGATATCATAGGGTCTGGACTACAGTGTAAAACAGCATGGTGTGATCAAATAGGAGGAGTAAAATTGAACACATTAAAAGAAATATCCCATAAATACAATCATAAATTTATTTATGCACCACTAATAATAAATAAGATGGGATTTGATTTAATCAAACGTGACTGCCCTGAGCTATTGTTATCTCCAGCGCACATTATCGGAGAAGAATATAATCTTTTTAATGAAAAATGCATATGCTGGCATAATGACAAGTCATTGTTTGATAAAGGAACGGAAATGATATTGAGAAAGAGTGCCGAATTGGGGATAAAAAACAATAATTCCGTAGTAAGCGCAAAAGGGTTTAGAGGGCAAGGACTGGCTATTGCATTTGAACATGGAATCCCTGATGCGGTCCCTGCTTTTTTCTATTGGGAAAGTGATAATTGGGTTCCTCTGATTAAAAAATCATATGAAAGATGAAAAAAAAAGATAAATTAAAACGCTTGAATGAACTATTCGGGAGTTATCGCGCGGAATGGTTGAAAGGAAAGGTGTTCGACTATTTTACCGAGCCTTCATATTTTATTGAACTAAAAGACAATAGGCCTTGTGTTCTACAGGGAGGAAGAGGAACAGGTAAAACAACTGTGCTTAAAGGGTTATCATACCAAGGGCAATATGCGCTTCTCAATAACTCTATTACTGAACTTGACAATTTGGATTTTATCGGAATTTATCATAGAGTAAATACGAATCATGTAAGAGCATTTAAGGATGGTGGATTAGGGCTTGATGTATGGCAAAAAATCTTTGGACACTATTTTAATCTAATCATGTGCAGGGAAATTTTGCAGTTTATGAATTGGCACAAGCAGCAATGTGCCAATGATGAGGAATTGTCATCTATTTCGTGCCACATAATTGCCCAGTCATTAAGATTCACAAATGATTGTAGGTCATTCCCCTCGTTACTAGAAGGAATTGAGGAAAAAATGTATGAATTTCAATCACAAATTAATAATATAGCAGATGGAGAGATTCCTCTTCTCTCAATGAGTGGAGATCCTATCAAGATTCTAACAGAAAAAGCAGCAGCTCTCACTCAATTCTCAAATAAGATGTTTTATCTCTTGATAGACGAATATGAGAATCTGGAAGATTATCAGCAAATGGTTGTCAATACATTGATAAAACACAACAGTGAAGATTATACTTTCAAGATAGGCGTAAGAGAGCTTGGATGGAGAATAAAGCAAACTCTAAATCCACAAGAATCACTTATTGATCCTGCAGACTATGTACTATTTGACATCACTAAAAAACTAACAGAAGAGTCTCGGTTTGATGATTTTGCAAAGGAAGTATGTCAAAAACGTATTCAAGAGCTCATTGAAGATGACAAAAAAGGGGAATTCACAATCGAGAAATCGCTTCAAAGCATATCAATGGAAGAAGAAGCAATACTGTTAAAGGTTAATGATTCTAAATTAATGAAAGGCTATTTGAACTTGCCAAAAGAGATTCTGGAACAAATAGATCATTTGACTCCATTAAATAAATTTTATCTTGCTCATTGGGCGCAATCCCATGACATAAGTTTGGAAGAAATGATTAATAGATATATCAAAAATCCTTCAAAGTCGAAATCTGACTACAGTAACTATAAATACAGCATGTTATTTAAAATCAGAAAAGGTAGAGGTATGGTGGGGATACAAAAATATTACGCAGGATGGCAAATATTTGTTCTACTAGCTCATGGTAATATTAGATATCTGATGGAGTTGGTCTATCGCACATATGAAAAGCATATTAATGAAGAAAATGACTTATTGTCGCCTATAACCCCATCAAACCAAACCCTTGCCGCACAAGAGATTGGCTTGAAAAACCTCATGGAATTAGAAGGACTAAGTAATAATGGTGCTCAACTTACGAAGTTATTATTAGGATTTGGGAAAATATTTAATGTGCTTGCATGTAGTGATGGTAGAATTAGACCTGAAGTAAACCAGTTTTGTATAAAGGGAGTACAAAATTCTGAACGACTACCTATTATTACTGATGCAGTAATGAACTTAGCATTGATAAGAATCCCTGGAAATAAACTAAATGACGAGGCAAATACGAGGGAAAGTATGTATATGCTACACCCTATATATGCTCCATATTTCGTTTACAGTCACAGAAAAAAAAGAAAATTAGATGTAACAGAGAAAGAATTGATGGATATAATCCAAAATAAAAAAGAGACCATAACAGGCATTTTGTCTAGATGTGATGTGTCTGAACAAGATTACAAATCCCATCCCGAACAATTAACGCTATTTGACAATTATTATAATGATTAATAAAGATTACTTATATTCAAACTCTTATAAAAATATCTCAGAATTTCATCCAGTAGACGGTAGTCTATATTTGTATGGATACTCAACTGAGGATAGGAGCTTATTGGTTAACAATTTAACCATAGACAAATCTTTGTCAAATGTCACTTTTATAGAAATTGAGTACCCGGAAAAAGATGTAATAATTGACAAGAAGACAGGCGAGAAATATTTTTTAAGAAGTAGTAAGAGCATAAAGAGCCTATACGAGTCTTATCCTGCGACAACTATTTATATTGATGTCTCCGGATTGAACAATAGAATATCATCATCACTTTTAAAGAATGCTTTGGATATCAAAAATATATCAGTTAGAGTCGTATATACTGAGCCCGAGCATTATGATATAGAGAAGTTCAAAGAAGAAGGAGTATTATGTAAAGACTTATCCGAGCGAATTGAAGGAATTGAGCCCTTGCCAGGTCTTGCAAACATTATTCCCGATGATGTTGATATGAAGTTTGTTGCATTGTTAGGTTTTGAGGGAGGGAGATTTACTCAAATGTACGAAACAGTCCAACCTCCAACAGATAAAATCATCCCAGTAATTGGAGTTCCTGGTTATAGACCCGAATATCCATTTGTTGCATATTGGGGTAACAGGCGACCTCTAATTTCAACAGAATCGTGGCAGTTTGTTGAATACGCTGCAGCGAACTCACTTGTTGATGTGTTTTTCCTATTACAAAAAATAAGAAAGAAACCACCTGTTTCCAAAATAAAATTAGCTCCTATTGGGACAAAGCCTCACGCAATAGGAGCAATACTTTTTGCAATAAAATACCCAACAGATGTTGAAATAGTTTTTGACAACCCAATTCGAAAATCCAAAAGGACAAAAGGAGTTGGATTAATTGTTGAAAGTAAAGTAAGCGAGTTATTACATGAAAATCAATAATATAGATACATTTTATACTCCGCCTGAATTAGCCGAACGATTACTAAGTTATGTTGATTGTAAAAGCGTAAAAAAGGTTGCTGACTTTTGTGTTGGAAAAGGAGAACTACTAAAAGCTGCCGAAAAGAAATTTGGAAGCTTAAAATGTTATGGGACTGATATTGATAATTTAATTGTCAATGAAATCAAAGAGAGTAATCCAAACTGGAATATTGCAGTATGCGATTTTACTAACAAACAAAGTCGAGATAATACTTCAATATTGAATAAAGGAAAATTTGACTTAATATTATCAAACCCTCCATTTACATGCAAAGGAAGTAAAATCAATGAAGTGGAATTTCTTGGAAGTATTTTTCATGCAAGCACAGCAATGGTATTCCTTGTTGAATCATTAAATTATTTGAGTAAAGGAGGTAGTTTATATGCAATAATGCCAGCAAGTGTCATATTTTCAGTTAAGGATAAAAAGTTAATAACTGCGATAAGTGAAAAATATGAAATAAAACTACTTGAAGAAAGAGAAAAACAGTTATTTAAGAATTGTTCCCCAAATATAGTTTTGCTAAAATTAGAAAAGAAAACTACAAGTTCTATGGGTAATTCCGTAATTTCGCTCAATACAACATCGTTTTTGTTTGATGCGAAAAATAAAGACATAAATATTTTCAGAGGGAACTTAAGCGTTCATGAAGCGGTTAAATATGAAAATAATCATGGGCTAATGTATGTACATTCTACAAATTTGCAAAATAATGCTATTAGTCTCCTCCCGAAGATAATTGTAGAAAGGCCACAATCGATCGTAAGTGGACCTGCTATTTTATTACATCGAGTGGGCAAACCCGATATAACAAAAATCTGTATAATAGATAAATCTGATCACTACGTGTTATCAGATTGTGTTATTGCGCTTTTAGGTAATGATAAAAAAGTAATACAATCACTATATGATACAATCATTTCAAAAAAAGATATTTTTTATTCTTTATACAAGGGTACAGGTGCAAAATACATTACGATTGAAAGACTAAAAGAGGCATTAAATTTACGATAACTCCCGTGTTTTTCACTTGGATTAGAACAGTTGTTGTATATATTGTTACTATTTGTTTTTATCTTCATTACCAGATATCAAAACCTTCGATGATAATTCCTGGGATATTACTTTTAACGGTAATACCTTTATATTGCGGCACGTAAGATTTGACTTCGTCTTCCTGTTTTTCCAAATCATCAAAAACCGTGCGATTAAAAAAGCTTTTCTGGTAATAACACCTTAAAGCATATGTGGAAAACTCTCTTATATTATTGATGAATAGTATACTATTATCTCCATTAAATTTCACGGAAACAAATCCATCGTCAATTAGGCCTGTTGCTGTAGAAGTATCTATAAGCGGTATGTTGGCAAGATAATTATTATCTGTTGCTAATTTACCAGCATGAAGATATTTTGAGCGGAAAGTATATAAGGACTTATATACTTTTCCCATATCTTCATTAAAATAGCATGCCATAAAAGAAGCTATTCTACTGCTAATTTTATATTGCAAATTACCACATAATGCACACTGGCCAACCTCACCATCAAGAACAGAAGCTGTTTCAATTGCAGACATATAGCTCATAATACCTAAAGTTACAAATGTTTGTTTATCTTTAAGTTCCCTAGGAGATATGGCAAATGTTTGATCCCCTAAAGAATATTTAGGAATTACATTTAGTTTTAGTTCGTTTAAGAGCCCTTCTTGAATATGTTGACAAGAAGATACGAAGAACTTCATTCTTTCATCGTGTATTAATTCTCGATCCATGAAAATTAATTCATCTAAAAATCTTAAACCATATTTGGACAATTTTAGAACCTTGCCATCAATTGGATAGAAGTCTATAAAATCAGGAAAAAAAGAAGATTCTTCCTCATTTTGAACTGTATTGTTTTGTGAATTATCTAATATAACTCCATTAAATTCGAACAAAATATTAGTTTCAACGCATAAAAAGGCACGAAGACAATCTATTCTTTTCATGGCAGAGCGATATGCTTCAAATTTATCTATCGAGAACAGATTAAATGTCAGGACAATATTGCCATTCCGAGAATCTAAAGAAAAGTTCCTGCCAAGATATCTTTCACAGGTTAAATTATCGAAACTGGAATTGAGTATTGTCGTACAAGTAAACTTCAGCAAGTTATCGTTTAGTCTTATAGATCTTTTGACTAATTCATAAAAGTGCAATTTACACGTTTCTTTTTCCTTAGATGGAGAATAGAAATGCACGCTGTCTATATCTCCATTTTTTCTATATGATAATGCGACAAAAAAATTCCCAACTTTTGTGTTTATACTTCCTAGTGTCATGTCACACCTCAAATAAAGGATAAAGTCTTTTGAGTTTTATCCGAGCATCATCAGTCGTGAACCGCCAATTTATTTTAGCATTTTTATTATTCCTCTCTTTTTGCCATGCATTTACCTGCTTTTCAACTT
>JAVBPT010000037.1:0-5535 GCA_031549455.1 Eubacteriales bacterium | reverse complement strand
CTAAAGAAATTTTGGATAAGTATCAGAATCATCCTGTTAGAAAAAAAGGATATTTACTTCCTGTTCCTACCAATCAGAAGATGAACGCATACCTAAAAGAAATAGCAGATTTAAGTGGAATTACCAAGAAACTGAGCACACACGTAGCAAGACATATTATTTTGTCTTTTCGACTGACAATAAGCGAGTTGAAAGAGTGAAATTTTCGATAGGTAACGATTTAGAAACGAGCTAGTCTCGTTTTATTCGTAGATTTTTCACACTACACAAAGAACTACTTATGACTGCAAAAATAAAAATAAAGCCTGAATAATCGATTCAGGTTATAAAAAAATATTCGTCAAATAAATCTGGCAAATGAATTTAAATTTGTATCTTTGGACAAAAATATGTCAAGATAGATCATGTCAACAAAAGAGACCGAATCGTTTGGAGAAAAAGTGCGAAAACTTCGAGAGCAAGCAGATATGCCCTTAAGGAAGTTATCGGCATTATTGGACATAGACCAATCTACTCTAAGTAAAATTGAGCGTGGAGAACGCAAGCCAAATGCGGAGTTGATTGAAAAACTGTCTTCGATTTTCAAAGTAGCAAAAAAAGAACTTCAAATTAGCTATATCAGCGATAAAGTCGCGTATGAGATATTAGCGGAAGAGCATGGAGGAGAAATTCTGAAAGTAGCGGAAGCAAAGGTTGAATATTTAAAGTCCAAAGCAAAATGAACATTCAGGAATTAGTTGATAAATATGCGGCAAACAGGGACAACTACCTGAATGCAAATTATAACGAAACGTTATTGAGAAGCGATTTTTTAGATCCTCTTTTTGAGCTATTAGGTTGGGATATCAAGAATCACGCAGCAAAGCCTACCAACCAACGTGAAGTCGTATTGGAAGAAGGTTTGAAAGCTAATGTTAATGAAAACACAAAGAAACCGGATTATACTTTCCGATTATTTTCTGAACGTAAATTCTTTGTTGAAGCCAAAAAGCCCAGTGTTTCGATTCAAAATAATAACGATACCGCAAAACAAGTCCGCCGCTATGGTTATACGGCAAAACTTAAAATATCTGTCTTGTCAAACTTCGAATACTTGTTGATATATGATTGTTCGAGGCTAGTTGAACCCAATGATACTCATGCCAAATGTTTGATAAAGTCATATCACTATACACAATATGTTGAGAAATTTGATGAAATTAAATTATTATTGAGTCGCGAAAGTGTATACTCCGGCGAGTTCGACCAACGATGGAAAGATATTGAGTTACAGCAGGAACAACATAGTATAGACAAATTTTTCCTACGACAGATAAATAGCTGGCGCCAAGAATTAGGAACTGAGATATACAAGCATAGAAATGATATTGCTGATCAAGAACTGAATGATTGGGTGCAGAATTATTTGAATAGAATTTTATTTTTAAGGGTTTGTGAAGATAGGAATATTGAGCAATACCAAACCCTTTTGCAGTTAGCTAATCAAAATGATTTTACAGCATTGCTGACTAAATTTAGAGAGGCTGATCGAAAATATAATTCGGGATTGTTTGATCAGCCTTTATGTAATGAACTTATCCAGAATATAAGTTCTGTCTTTTGGCATATTATTCGCCAATTATATTATCCGGAAAGTCCTTATTCTTTTTCCATTCTGTCATCGGACATTTTAGGCAATATTTATGAGATATATCTTACCGAACGGCTGGTTATCGAGAATGGGAATGTCATTTTAAAACCAAAACCGGAAAATATCGATAGGGATATTGTTACTACGCCCACATATATTATCAGTGAAATACTAAGGCAAACAGTCATACCGTATACTGCGGGAAAAACAGCAGAAGAAATACTGTCGATGCAAATGGCCGATATCGCATGTGGGTCAGGAGCATTTCTGCTAGAGTTATTCCAATTGTTGCAAGACATTATTGTTGACTATTATTTGAAAACGGATATAAATAAATTGATTCCTGTTGGCATCAATCGTTTCAAATTATCTTTTGAGGACAAACGACAGCTTTTGCATCGTTGTATTTACGGAACGGACAAGGATTTTAATGCCGTTGAAGCAACGAAATTTGGATTGTTACTAAAGTTGTTGGAAGACGAAGACGACAATACTATTGGAAGAGGTGCTGCTGTATTACCAGACTTATCAGGTAACGTTCATTTTGGAAATTCACTTATAAAACCTGATGAAGTTAGAGAGCCTGAGCAACGCTCGGTCATTAACCCGTTTGATTGGGATGGTATAAAGTACGATATCATAGTTGGGAATCCACCATATATGAAATCGGAGGACATGAAACAGATTACTCCGTTGGAATCTCCCATATACAAACAAAAATTTGCAACAGCCTATAAGCAGTTCGACAAGTATTATCTTTTTATTGAGCAAAGTTTAGAATTGCTTAAAGACAATGGATTGTTAGGCTATATTGTGCCAAGTAAGTTTGCAAAAGTTGATGCAGCTTTAAAATTAAGAGAACTATTGCAAGAAAATAAGCATATAAAATCCATCACTTCATTTGGTGTTAATCAAATTTTTAATAGTAAAACAACATATACATGCTTACTGATAGCCAGTAAGCATGAAGTTGATGAATTTGATTATTCCGAAGTCAAAAGTTTGCCGGAGTGGAAAATAACCGATAAGGAGACCATTGTACTGGAACAAAAACCTGTAGATGGTTTGGATAATGAAGTTTGGATTTTGGTTTCTCCGGAATTGGAGGCACTATATCAGCAAATACTTGCTCAAAGCACTAAACTGGAAGATTTAGTTGGTGAAGATAATATCTATAATGGCATTCAAACTAGTGCGAATCGGATATATATCCATGAAGCTACTAAAGTCGATGCTAAATACATCCATTTCACATTTGATGGAACAGATTGGAAAATAGAGAAAGAACTTACACGCCCCTATTTCAAAACTTCACAAGGTGAAGATGGCCTAAATACCTATCGGCCGTTCCAGCCGAATAGCTTTGTAGTTTATCCATACCGAAGAACTGCAACCAGTATTGAGTTTGTCACTATCACCGAGCTTGAGAAAAAGTATCCTTTCGCTTACAGATTTTTAACTCATTACAAAGCTGAACTATCTCGCCCAACGAGAGATATACAGCCTAAACCAGCAACAGAACATGAATGGTATCGTTATGGGCGTCACCAGAATCTCATAAATTGCGATGTTCCATGTAAGATCATTGTAGGAGTTTTATCAATGGGCGATAAATACGCAATTGATTTTCACCATACACTTGTTTCATCTGGTGGAACAGCCGGATATTGTATGATTACCCCTCCCGAAGATACGCTTTATTCCATTTATTACATTCAAGCCATTTTGAATTCGAAATATGTAGAGTGGTTTGCTTCACTTAATGGAGAAGTGTTCAGGGGTGGCTACATTGCTCGTGGAACAAAAGTTCTGAAACGCTTACCTATTCGTCAAATCGATTTTGATAATCCGGCAGATAAAAATAGGCATGACGAAATAGCTAACACTCAACAAGAATTGATTCGCTTACAAGGGGAGATTGATAAAAAACGGAACAACCTGCGGGAGCTGGTTCCTATACAACGAGAATTCGAGAGACAAAAGGCATTGCTTGATAGAGCATTGAAAAATCTATATGGATTAGGTGAGGCAGATAATAATATACCATTAATATCCGAATTGTTTGTATGAAGCTGATGAATAATGTATCCCAGGAAAAACTTCGGGGTGGCTTCTATACTCCCGAACCTATCGCCGACTTTATACTCAAATGGGGTATAAACGGCAGTACGGATTATGATATTTTGGAACCAAGTTGTGGGGATGGCGTTTTTTTAGAACAACTTCAAAGGCGTAAAGCTTCTTATCATTCTATAAAAGCAATTGAAATCGAACCTGAAGAGGCAGCAAAGGCAAGGACAGTTCAATTACTAAATAAGGAAGTTATTGTTGGTGATTTTCATCAATTCTGTAATAACACCGATTTACGTTTCGATTTAGTTGTTGGCAATCCCCCTTATATCCGATATCAGTATTTTGAAGAAACCCAACAAAACGAGGCTGAAAAACTATTCGCACGTTCCAATTTGAAATTTACTCGTCTCACTAATGCGTGGGTTTCATTTGTTGTAGGAGCAACACAGTTATTGAAAGAACGAGGCAAAATAGGTTTTGTTTTGCCTGCTGAAATTTTACAAGTATCGTATGCTCAACAACTGCGAAACTTTATTGCTCAACAGTATAATAAAATCAATATCATATCTTTTGAAAAACTAGTTTTCCCAGATATTCAACAAGAGGTTGTACTCTTGTTATGCGAAAAAAACGGCAATGGGTCTCACTTAATAGAACATCTGGAATTAAAAGACAGTAGTGATTTGAAAAATCTAGATGTCAATTTATTGAAATCACCTAAAAAGCATATTGACTTCAAATCGAACAAGTGGACTTTCTATTTCCTTTCTCAAGAAGAAATAGATTTTTTAGAGAATGTTGCAGCGCAAAAAAAGATTCCTACTATTGGGGATTTTGCTAATGTTGAAGTAGGTATTACTACTGGAGCCAATGATTTTTTTACTGTTTCAAAAGGTATTGTAGATACATTTAATTTAAATGAGTATGCTAAACCTATGGTTGGCCGAAGTGTTCAAGTCAACAGTCCGATCTTTACTATAGATGACTGGAAATTGAATAGCAACACCAAAGCGAAAGCGCACTTACTTGTTTTTCCTGATAGAAAGAAGTTGGAGAAGAACAAAGAGGCGATGAAGTATATTCTTCAAGGAGAGAAGCTTGACATTAATAAAGGCTATAAATGTCGTATTCGGGATGATTGGTTTGTTATCCCCTCTATTAAAACTTCTGATGCACTTTTTATCAGAAGAAATGGCTTGCATCCTCGATTAATTATCAACGAGGCAAATGCATATACTACAGATACTATGCATCGTGTTTTTATAAAGGAAAATGTAAACAAGAACGCTTTTGCTGCTAGTTTTTATAATTCGTTATCATTTGCTTTTGCCGAAATATCCGGCAGAAGTTATGGTGGCGGGGTGCTGGAGCTTATGCCAAGTGAAGTAGAAAAAATACTGCTTCCATATACGGATAGCCACGCCGATTTACTACAACAAATTGCTCGCATGATGCGTGTAAACACCAATATTGATAGTATACTCGAATTAACAAACCAAAAAATACTTGCCGAAGGATTTGGTTTTTCTCAACGAGAAATTGATTTGGCTACGAGTATTTGGAAAAAACTATCTGATAGAAGAACAAAGAGAGGGAAATAAATTATTAGCAACACGAATAATGAAAATATCTTGTCTTGAAGTACTAAATTTCAGAAAATTGAAATCATGCCGTATCGACATTGCCGATGATACGACAATATTTGTAGGGGCAAACAATAGTGGAAAAACATCTGCTATGGATTGCCTGATTTTATTTTTCAGGGACAAGAAGAGCTTTACCACACAAGATTTTACCCTGTGTAATTGGGAAGGCATTAATAAAATCGGAAA
>JAVBPT010000024.1:0-3433 GCA_031549455.1 Eubacteriales bacterium | reverse complement strand
GTTATGATTGATGTCATATCCGATTAATACCTGCTCTAAAGTTCCTCCGCAATGAGGACAATAATTCGGTTGCAAAAGCTTCCACAATTCATACTGACGAGGTGATGGTTTGAATTCAATAAGAATATTCTTGGGCGGCTTCAGTCGGTTTACCGCCATTATACGATTTCGATTGTAATTTCTTTTTCTTTGGAAAGAATGGTATTCAGTTTATCCGAAGTAGCTTTAGAGTTGAGGACTTTCCCTTTAACAGTATTCTCCCCCACTATAAGACAACCTGCAGAACTTTTTTCGGTTGTCCCAGAATGAATAAGGATTCCGATAAAATGCGGAACATTATGCAACCTTGGAAGAACTCGTCCGAATTTAGGACTGATTTCCATGGTTACTTTATAAGTTCCTGCAGGAATAGCTGTTTTCGCATATACTTTCCCTTTGCAGGTACAAGAAATACCTTTGGAAGTGTTAGGACAGGTTTTAGGGAGTTCTCTTACTTTATCTTCGATTGTATTGCAGAAGAATTTTCCGTCGATAAACAAATCTCCGATTGTGTAGGTTTCGCCTATGAATTTGCGTTTGAGAAGTAGTTTCATCTTTGATATATTTGGGTTGATATATCAAAGAATAGGTATATGCATGTGTTGATGGGTTAAATGGCTAAAAGTCCTCGCTTGAAAAAAATATTTGAGTACGGCTATTAGTTATCATCTTAATCATTAATTTTGAGACTTATAAATCGAATAATGATAAAAAGGATTGAATTATTTATAGAAAATAAATTCCTTGTAAAAGATGACCGATGGGACGCTTGGAGTATTAAAGACATTCAACAGTTTGATAAAGAAATAGTTGTCAAAGGAAGATTTCACTCTCAAGTACCTGAAGATATTGTCAAAGAATACGAAATTGTAGAGCGATTGCTGTTTTATAGTTTTTTTCATTATCCTATTTTGGATGAAGCTTTTAGCAAAGCAACCCGAATTTATGAACTTGCATTAAAGTTAAGATGTAAGGAATTAGGGCTATCTTTTTCAAGAGGTACAACTTTACAAAAAAGAGAGGAACAACTAAAACTTCATAGTACAAACAAAGTTTCTGACAATTGGGAGAAAGTAAGAAGAATAAGAAATTATTTTGCCCATCCTGAACAATACGGATATTTAGGTATTACATTATGGCGCAGTTTCTCTCAACTGATAAATATTTATAACCAGTTATTCATCTCAAAAGAAGACTTGGAAAAAGATGAAGCCGAATTAACTAATTTGGAAAAAGAAGCAATCGGATTTAAGAAAGGATTATTTGTCTTGGATAATTCTGAATGTAAGTATCTGGTGTTTTCTGCTATTCCATTTGAACTATTTTCAACAAAAAAGGATAAGAAATCTTTTTGGACATTTCATCCTGTTTTAACCTCTTTCCCACAGGATGGTAATTCTGATAGTTCTTCATTTTCCAGTCCAATATTTGCACATTGTGTAAATTTGAAAATAGAAAATGATAAAATGAATGCTTTAGATTTAATTACAGGAAAAGAAATTTCTTTGTATAAAACGAATAAAGTTGAAAATATTGAAAAATATAATGTTCATAAAAAGTTGATGGAAAATTCGACAGATACTATTCGGGAACTATATTTGAAACATATTGATATTGAAATGTCGTATGCTTCAGTTAGATTTTTTTACGAAGAATGTTGGGGTACTGAATAAATTATGGATGATTTTCAGTTGTAATAAAATTATGTTTTATCATGGAAATCAAGGAAGTGCAGGAGATAACATCCCCGTTTTTTTGTATATTTGAGTTTTTGATGAACTATTAACAGTAAGAATAAACAATACCCTAATAAGATGCAGAGAATTAAGAATTATTTGAAGGAAAACAGCTTTATCATTCCCTTGGCGGTTGTTACTTTCATTGTCGGTATAGTATATTTAATATCTTATACAGTTACAAATATTGAATGGCTGAAACAGTTTTCGGCAAGCCTGTTTATAACAATAATAGGCATTTGGATTACTGTACTATGCATAGACCAGATAATCAAAAAGAAGGAGCAACGGGAGAAAAATAGATTTTTGAACATCGCTTATTCGGAAATCAACAGGGCGTTAGAGCATTATTTTTATTGTATGGACCGCATATATAGGGCATCGAGCAAAAAGAAACCCGAACTAAAGCAGACCTTCAAAGAAATGTATAACAGCGAGCATTATAGAGAAGCGTTTATAAACTGTGATTTTTCGAAAATCGCGGAATATCAAAACTGTTCATGGGGGCATTTTATAAACTACCAGACTACAGATTTGATAAATAAATTTGATAACATTCTTTCAAAATACTCATTTGTTTTAGATGCGGACACATTAACAATGATAGAGTTCTCAAGAGGTCATATATGGGTATTGGTATCTTCCCAAATGGAGAATCCGGATGGCAAGCGGGATATTGTTTATGGGTTTTATAATGAATTTTTGAATATGCTTTGTTTCATATCCGAAGGCATAACATTAAAATCCGGTAATCAAAAATTCAAGTTATCCTACAATGGAGAATATTGGGATGATGAAAAACCCTTAGACATACCCGGATCGGCAAGATTTGATTTTGAAGTATAAATATTTCAAGGTGAGATTTTGATTTAATTATGAATCTCAATCATTTCCGAATACTTTACCTCCACATACGGGTTATCGCTCGAAATCGTCTGATGAACAGCTTTTACTCCCCATCTCCACCACAAAAACCTGTGTTTGTGTTCAATCCATACAGCCTGATACAGGTTTACGGGAAGATAGATATTGCCGCTCAATTGGTTATTTTCGATGATACCGTTCACTTTCAAATACGGTGTATTCATTTCAATTTTCTTGACTTGAATAACAACTGTGTCCCGAATAATCAATGAATCCTGTAATTCGGCTTGTATCGGTGCATTGACTTCCAGATTATGTTTAGCTGCACTCTGCAAATCCCGCAGTTTTACTCCCAGCTTCTCAATCTGCTTGGCATCTTCGGCTCGATAACGTTTATATTCATCCATCGAAAGTTTAAGAACATTTACATCGACAGCTGTTGTTGTTGAGTCAATCCGCATCCGTTTGATATCGGAAAGTAAAGCTGAAGTATTTTCCTTGTACTTGTCACATTCTATTGCAAGTTGCTTGTTTTGGCGGTATAATACAAAAACCGACAGGCACAGCAAAAGAATTGCCATGCCTAAGAATCCATATATCTTACTCGTCATATTGTACCGATTCTAAAGGGATAAACCAATCCTTTTCTCCTAAGAAGGATTTCGGGAAGTGAACCATATATCCTTTGTTCCTGCGTTTGGGAGAAGTCAGGTCTTCAATTATCCGACCTCGCTTTCCTTTCATGCTTGCAAGCCGCATATCCGACAGTTGTCGGGACGGGACCACTATTATTT
>JAVBPT010000072.1:0-17402 GCA_031549455.1 Eubacteriales bacterium | reverse complement strand
GTTGAGCTTGAGCGGTACAAATCGGAAATATTAAGGCTATTAAGGGAAACAATGGATACAAAGGAGGCCTCCTTATTAAAAGATGCAAGTGGAAAAATTAGAGAAGTAGAAGAAGAGAGCTCGTCTGTCAACAAAGCGAAGCTAAAGGTGGCAGGTGAAAACATCGACAAGGTGATTACATTAAGACAAAATCAAGAAGTGGCCAAAAAAGAAGAACTGGAAATGTTGATTGTGCGACGTGATCAAATTACAGAAGGGCTTGCGAAGTTATATAAAAAACATGTGGATCGTGAGGCGGAGGAGAGCGACTTAGAAATTCGAGAGATCCAAAGAGGGTTTAAAGCGCTACAAGAGGCACATAGTACGCAAGTCATTGCAAAAACATCTTCTCAGATGGTTGCAAATGAGATCGAAAGACAAATTGCATTGGATGAAGAGGAAAAACAAAAGTGTGTAGTGCGATGCGAAAAAATAAAGGCAGACATAAAAAGATATGAAGATGCCCTTTTAAACTTAAAGAAGCAGTTTGAAGGTGGCAAGGATGTATTCATAGAATATACGAAGTTGCAGAGGCAAATGGAGCTTAAAAAGAATGGCCAAAAGATGAAGAAGGAAGCTTATGAAACATTCATCGCTTATAGCAAAAAAGCAGAGGATAGCGTAAGGTTGGATGGAGAGGTTTTAAATCTCTTAAAGGCAAAAGAGCATCTTCTGGTAGAGATCAAAGAGCTTGAAGAAAGAGTTCGTTGTTTTACAAGTGAGAATCATATAACAGATTATGAAGACTTTAAAGAGAAACTGCAAAGAAAAGAAACGGAAATGGCTGTGTACAAACAAAATATTCAGTTTAAGCAAAATGAGTTGAAAATTTTGACTGAGAAGGTTAGACTGATGAATGCATTGCAGGAAGAGATTAAAGAGGCACAGGAAAAGATTGAAACGTTTAAAAAAGTCATCCAGGTAGTGAAAAAGATGAAAAACGTTTTGAAGAATGCTCCAATTGAGATTGCCGATCTTTTAATTCGAAATATCAGTGATCAAGCGAGTGAGATCTATTCAGAAATTGCAACGGATGGCAGTGTTTTGGAGTGGAAGAATTCGTATGAACTTGTGCTTCATGGTTATGAAAATGGAGAAGACATGGAGAAGGAATTCAAGCAGTTATCTGGTGGGGAACAAATGACGGCTGCACTTGCCATACGGATTGCTATGATTGAGCTTATTACCAAGTTAAGGCTTTGTATTCTGGACGAGCCGACCATCAATTTGGACAGTGATAGGCGCGAAAAACTTTCCATGATTATTCAAAACGCGTCTAGACATTTTAGACAGCTTATTGTGGTGAGTCATGACGATACCTTTGAAGCAATTACTCAAAATAGAATCGAACTCAGCTAAAAACAATTTGACAAAATGTTTTTTCTATATAAAATCAAATTATTGTTAAAGGAGGAGAGGTATGTCTGTAAGAAATTTTATAGCCATAGTGATTGTGGTAGAATGCCTATTTTTAATACTATTCTTTTTTAAAAATGATTTTAAAAAAATCAGCTTTAAACCTGTTCATGAGGAAACGGTTGTACAGAAAGAGGAAAAGGAATCCATCTTGGAAAACGTATCTTTCTATGAAGCAGTCCTTTCTTCAGATGTTACTTTTGAATTATCAGGCTCTGTTTTTATGTCTAGGGATCTAGAGGAGCAGCATGAGTTATATTACTATGATCCCCAAATAGAGCGTAACCTGCTTTTGGGGACTTTTTCGTCTCCATTCACATGCATTGACTTTGTGAATCTGGATATACTTTATTTGGTTTTGCGAGAAGAGGGAAGAAACGCCTTGGCGAAGGTTAAGCTTTCTGAGGAATGCAAATTAACGGAAATCATTGCGTTTTCATCCCAATCCAATTATATATTGAATAAAAACACAATATATTTCATTAGCGATGAGAAGACATATGTTGCCTATGATTTAGAAAAAGAAGAGAAAAAAGAAGTATTCGAACTTGAGGAGGGAGCTCAAACTGTTTGTGTCGTGGATGGAGGATTGCTCTACCAAAAAGATGGAATCCTCTTTTATATGAGTACAAAGACCAGGAAGGTGAAAGGGATCACTAAGACGGAAGATGCTCTTTCTATCTTTAATTCTTGCATTATTTATCAAGACTTCAATCGGGTGCAAATCTTAAAATATGATACCTGGGATCAGATTGGACTTTGCCAGTATAACCATTATCAATTCTTTGAAACGGCCCGTTATATTATAGTAATTGATTCTGAAAAAATAACATGGGTTGAGCGGGATGATTATCAAAGACAAAGTATACTGCATTTTTCAGAGACTTCTATCTTTGAAGGGGCAGTATGGGTGAGTGATTTTATTGCACAGGTTGATACTACTTATTTTGTCTTAATCCCATATCAAAAATGTATGAACGAACTTGAGTGTGAAAAGCTATTTGCATATGAAGGAAGTTTTTATGCGCTGGAGGATCAAAAGATAAAACCGGTGGGGGATTTGAGCAAGAAGACAATCTATGAAGATACGAAAGAGCATATGAAAGTCATAACCAGGTATTTGACCATGACTAAACAAGAGGTGCAAAGCACACTGGGTCGGGTGCAAATTAATAGGAGCTCGATGGTTGATTCAGAGGAAACCAACGACAAGTTTTCGAATCAAATGAGCTTTGTCTGGGCAAATGATCGGGTAGAACGAATTGAGCTGGACGAAAGTTATACCATTGGTGGTGCGCACCCTGGAATGCGCTTTAAAGAGATTATGAACGCGATCGGAGAAGCGGAAGTGAAGATGATCACGGTGTCTGACGAGGAGAAAAATACAGAAAAGATTTTGTATGAGCTTACTTACCAATTTGATATGACAGAGCTTGTATTTAGAAGTGATTATCAAAATGGAAGAGCGAGCGTATGCTTTGTAAGGGAAGGAGAATAAATGGAATTCTTAACAAATGATTGGTTTACTTTGATTGTGATTGCGGTGATGATTTTATCGCTCTCAAGAATCTTACAGAAATTTTTATTAACGGGGTTGGAAATTCATCCAATGGCCTTTAGCATGATTTATCAACTCCTGGTGGGTTTGTTTAGTCTTCCTCTTGCTTACAAAAGTTTTCATACTTTGGGGACTTTTGACGCCAAGATGATTACGCTAACGCTCTTATCCTGCTTTTTATATTTTGGCGCCAACCTACTATTCTTTGTTGCACTAAAAAAGATTGATGCTTCTGAGATGGCGCTGATCACAGCACTTCAGATTATATGGTACCTGATATTAGGGGTCTGCTTCTTCTCGGAGCATCTCACTGTCTATAAGCTGGTGGGCGCTTCCCTGATTTTTTTAGGTCTTGCGGTTGTATACTATAGTAAACAGTTTTTTACGAGAATAAATCTTCACTATCTAATCGGTATTCTAAGCACCATTGTTTTTGCTTTGGCTGGAACGGCAGATAAAGCGGCAATGAAATATATCGACCCCTCGTTATATCAGGTATTTGGGTTTATTATACCGGCCCTTCTAACTTTTATATTTGTTCCAAAAAAATATTTGGATATTCGGCCTCTTTTAAAATGGAATAAAAAGACCAGTCTGCTAGTTGCGATTAGTGCGTTCTATATCTTTGCGCCACTCTGCATTAATACAGCATATAAGTTGGAAGCCGATGCCTCAAAGGTGGGACCTTTAATGCAGACCTCTACCATTATTATTGTGCTTCTAGGTATAATTTTCTTGAAAGAAAAGGATAATATTTTTAGAAAAGTGGTGGGGTCTATTATTGTGCTTCTTGGTGCAGTGATTTTAAAGGCCAATGGCTGGTTTTTCTAAAAAACTTGTATATTTATGGAAACTATGTTAAAATTGGAAACTATTGGAGGGGAAAACATGAAAAGATTGTATTTATCAAGTCGAGACAAAAAAATAGCCGGAGTTTGCGGGGGGATGGGTGAATACTTTAACCTGGATAGCACGGTGATTCGGGTAGGATATATCTTGCTCACCATTATGACGGGCTTCTTTCCGGGAATTCTTGTTTATATTATTTGTATGGCGATCATTCCAAATTCAGAAGGTCCACTATAGAAAGTGGTGAAGATTTGAGTAATAAATATGATGTATGGTTTAATAATATTTTGAAGATAGACGATAAAAAGAAGAGGATGTTATGGGCAGTATATCCTGATGCAAAAAAAATTTATGAAAGTGCACCCACTACATTTGATTTCTTAACGCCAAAAGAGGTAGAAAGGATCGCGCTATCTAAAGCAGGGGATCTAAATGATGCTATAAGTACTTTGTTCGACGTCCATCGTATTCGCTGGATAGGGTTAAACGAACTCCATTATCCTAGTGAACTCAAACATATAGTCGATCCGCCTTTTGCTTTATACTATGAAGGGACAGGTCTGGATCATCAAGAAACTTGTGTTGCCATTGTTGGAGCGAGGGAGTGTACAGAGTATGGCAAAAAGGTTGCTTATGAGCTTTCCTACAATTTGGCTCGAGAGGGTTTGACTATTGTGAGCGGTCTTGCAAAAGGGATCGATACATATGCCCATGAGGGTGCATTAAAAGCGAAAGGGAAGACCATCGCAGTTCTTGGGAGTGGTCTTGAAATTTGCTATCCAAAGGAAAATGAGGGGCTCATGAAACGGATTAAGAACGAAGGTGTGGTGCTTTCTGAATATTTGCCTCAGGAAAAGCCATTACAATATCACTTTCCTGCGCGAAATAGAATCATTAGTGGCATGTCTAAAGTGGTGGTGGTGGTGGAGGCAAAACAAAAAAGTGGTTCACTCATTACGGCACGGGAAGCGTTGGAACAGGGAAGAGATGTGGGGGCTGTGCCGGGCAATATTTATAGTGAGCTCAGTACTGGCACAAATCAGTTGATACGAGAGGGGGCTTTTCCCATTCTTTCATATATAGATATTTTAAATTTGTTAAATTAGGGGGAGTATGAAATGGCAAAATATTTGGTCATCGTTGAATCACCGGCAAAGTCAAAAACAATTAAAAAATATTTGGGAAGCAGCTACAAAGTAGAAGCTTCAATGGGTCACATTCGGGATCTTCCTAAGAGCAAATTGGGAATTGATATTAAAAATAATTTTGAACCCGAATACATTAACATTAGAGGCAAGGGAGATCTGATTAAGAAGCTAAGACAGGAATGTAAAAATAGTGATAAGATTTTCCTCGCAACAGACCCTGACCGTGAAGGAGAAGCCATTTCGTGGCATTTACTCAATGCCTTAAACCTTGCAGATAAAAACGTGACCAGAATTGAGTTTCACGAAATAACAGAAACGGCAGTTAAAAATGCAATTAAAAATGCCAGGGAAATTGACATGAACCTGGTGGATGCACAGCAAGCAAGGAGACTTTTGGATAGAATCGTGGGGTATCAGATTAGCCCGCTTTTGTGGAGAAAAATTGCAAAGGGTCTGAGCGCCGGTAGAGTACAATCGGTGGCGCTTAAAATTATCTGTGACCGCGAAGATATCATTCTAAACTTTATTCCGGTGGAGTATTGGACCGTTAAAGCGTTTCTAAAACAGAAAAAAGAAACAAAGGGAGTTTTTACTGCCAACCTAATCGAGCGGGATAAACAGAAAATTGAGATAAAAAGCGAAGAAGAATCGAATAGAATTGCTCAGGAATTAAAGAAGGGCGATTTTGTGGTATCGGATCTTAAACTGGGGGTCAAGAATAGAAATCCGTATCTGCCATTTAAAACAAGTACACTTCAACAATCTGCCTTTTCAAGACTTGGTTTTGGAACCAGAAAAACAATGCAGATTGCACAACAATTGTATGAAGGGGTGAATACAAAGTTAGAGGGGTATGTAGGTCTGATCACATACATGCGTACAGATTCAACGAGGCTTTCAGAGGAGTTTAAACAAAGCACTTCAGATTATATTGCAGAGTGTTTTGGGAAGGAATACACGGGGAACTTGTACCGAAAAGAAAAAGCGAGCAAGAATACACAAGATGCGCATGAGGGTGTGAGGGTAACTAGTCCTTCTAGAACGCCGGAGAGTCTAAAGGATCAGCTGACATCAGACCAATATAAGTTGTACAAGTTGATATGGGAGAGGACGTTGTCGAGCCTTATGGCGGCAGCGGAGTATGATACGGTTACAGCAGAAATTCAAAATGGTGCGTATAAGCTAAGAGCCAGTGGTTCTTCCATCAAATTCGATGGGTTTTTGAGAATATATGCAGACGCAAAGGGTGAGGAGGAAGAGGAAAAGAATCCGATTCCAAAAGAATTGAAGGTGGGGGATCAATTGATTCTGGATGAGCTGGAAGAAAAACAACACTTCACAGAACCACCACCAAGATTTACAGAAGCAAGCCTTGTGAAAGAACTAGAAGAAAATGGTATTGGGAGACCAAGCACATATGCCACGATTATCAGCACCATCATTGACCGACAATATATCACCAAAGAGTTGAATAAGCTTATGCCAACGGAGCTCGGAAATATTGTAAATGGTCTAATGGTAGAACACTTTGAGGACATTGTAGATACAGAGTTTACGGCGAAGTTAGAAGAGGGGCTGGATGAGATTGCTAGTGGGGACCGAAAGTGGAAAGAAATATTAAAAGATTTTTATGTGGGTTTTGAGAAAGAGCTTGAACTTGCAGACCAAAGCATAGAAAAGGTAGAATTAAAAGAAGAGGAATCGGACGAGGTCTGCGAAAAATGTGGCAGAAAAATGGTAATCAAACAAGGAAGATTTGGAAAATTTCTTGCTTGCCCAGGTTTTCCGGATTGTAAAAATGCCAAACCGATTGTGGTAAAAACAGGTGTAACCTGTCCAAAGTGCGGCGGGGAAATCTTAGAAAAGAAATCGAAAAAAGGAAAAAAATATTATGCTTGTAGCAATACTCCAACATGTGATGCACTGTTCTGGGACAGGCCAACTGGCGAAAAGTGTAAGGTGTGTGGTTCACTGTTACTAGAGAAGGGTTATAAAACCAAAACAATTTACTGCAGTAATCAAGAGTGCAAGACAAATCCGGGACCCAAAAAGGGAGTAGAAAAAAGTAAAAAAGCCAAAAAAGAATAGATCCTAGAGGTGAGTATGAAATTCAAAAACAAAACAGCAGATCAAATTGTTTGTGAATATCTTGGAAAAGTATATTTTATGAAAATATTGTATGTTCTTTTCATTATGCTTATCTTCGCAGTGTTTTGCTTGTTTATAGAAGATAGATTGAATTTCAAAACCTACATTTTAATCGACTTGATTATTCTGGTAATGGTTTATACCATAAGGTACGTCCATTTGCTTTGCTTTTCAAATTTATATAAAGTACTATATATGGATTGTGATCCCTATAAACTGGTTGAAATTTTTAAAAAGCTAAAAGAAAAGGAACGTTCTAAAAACGGAGCAATTATCCTTTCTCTTGGGCTGGCACAGGGATTGTTTTATATAGGCAGCTTAGAAGAGTCTTATCAGATTCTTCTAAACCTCGAGTTTAGAAAAAGACGTCCTGTGCATATGCTCCATTATTATAATCTATTAGCCAATCAATTTTTTATTCAAAATCATATGGAGAAGATTCGGGAGATAAGAGAAGAAGTAGAAAAAATCCGAGACACGCTGAGGCAAAACAATAGACTCCAAAAACCAACAAGATTTTTGCTGAATATCTTGAACGGACAACTTGCCCATGGAGAGCAAGATGAGTTTAAATATAGAGAGATGTTAAGTAAGACATTGAATGAATCGAATTTCTTGTTTCAAAAGGTTACGGGGAATTATCAGTTGGCAAAGTTGGACTTTGAACAAAAGGAGTATCACAATGCCAGGGCTAGATGTGCGTATATAGTCGAGAACGGAAACAAAATGTATCAGGTAGAGGAAGCAAAGAGAATGTTAGAGGAGATCGAGGAAGCCAAAAGGGAATAAACGTTCTCTTTTTGTTTGTAAAAATTTATGTTTGACAAGAGATTTAAATATCAGTAGAATAAAATTATTAGAAATGTAAGGAGCATGAAGAATATGAGAATGTCAAAAATGTTTTTACAGACAGAAAAAGAGGACCCAAAAGATGCTGATATTGTGAGTTATAAGCTTTTAATAAAGGCGGGATATATCAGAAAACTAGTATCGGGGGTTTATCACTTTTTACCTCTTGGTTTAAGAGTGCTTCGTAATGTTGAGAAGATCACAAGAGAGGAAATGAATCGCTCCGGGGCGGAGGAGATTCTTTGTTCTGCTCTTCAGCCAAAGGAATTATGGGATGAGTCTGGGCGCTGGGAAAAATATGGAGCTGGATTAATGAGACTCAAGGATCGAAATGAAAGAGAGTTTTGTCTTGGCCCTACACATGAGGAGATTTTCACAGAGATTGTTCGGAAGCAAATCAAGTCTTATAAGCAGCTGCCAATGATCATCTACCAAATTCAGACCAAATATCGAGATGAGAAACGTCCTCGTTTTGGTCTGATTCGAGCAAAGGAATTTTTAATGAAGGACGCTTACTCTTTTGGTGTAAACGAAAAGGATTTAGATGAGGCCTACCATGTGATGTATGATACATACAAAAGGATATTTGATCGCTGTGGTTTGAAATATAAAGCGGTGCTAGCGGATACGGGTGCCATTGGAGGAGATGGATCGCACCAATTTATGGCACTTTCAGATGTTGGTGAGAGCGCGATCTTATATTGCTCAAAGTGCGATTATGCAGCAGACCAGGAGAAGGCAGAAACCAAATTTGAAAAAAAAGAAGAAAAGTTAAAAGAAATCAAAATTGTGGAAACAAAAGATAAAAAAACAATTGAAGAGGTGGCGACATTTCTTGGTGTAGAAACCAAAAACTGTGCCAAATCAGTGGTTTATAAAACGGGAGAGCGTATTATCCTAGTACTTGTAAGAGGTGATCGTCATGTCAATCTCGCAAAGCTTTGCAATATAACTGGTGCGGGTGAGGAAGAACTTCTTTTTGCGGAGGATGATGAAATCAAAAAATATTTAAGTACTGAACCAGGTTTTATTGGTCCAGTTGGTTTAAAATGTGAAATGATCATCGATAAGGAGTTGGCCAATACGCCTAACTTCATTACTGGGGCCAACCTACGCGATCAGCATGTACTGAATGTAAACTTTAAAAGGGATTTTGAAGCAACGGTGGCGGACATTATAGAAGTGGTGGAAGGGGATCGTTGTCCGCTCTGTGGAATGCCTCTCCTCATGGAAAGAGGCATAGAAGTAGGGCAAATTTTTAAGTTGGGAACAAAATATAGCGAAAAGATGCACTGTGACTTTACAGACCTTGATGGGGTAGAAAAACCGATGTATATGGGGTGTTATGGCATAGGTGTTTCGAGGACAATCGCTGCGATTATTGAACAATCCTATGATGCGGACGGAATTGTTTGGCCAAAGGAAATAGCCCCCTATAAATATATGGTTATTCCGGCCAATATGAAAGATATGGTGCAGGTCACCCTTGCAGAAGAATTATATAAACGGTTATTAGAAAAAAATCTAGAGGTTATTTTAGATGATCGGGATGAGCGTCCGGGAGTTAAATTTAAAGACACGGATCTACTTGGAATCCCACACAGAATTGTGGTCGGGAGAAAAGCGGGAGAAAACATTGTAGAGTTCAAACAGAGAGCAAATAAAGAGAGCAGCGAGATCACAGTTGAGGAGCTACTGAATCAGATTTAAGGGAGCATGAAGATGGATATAGAAAAACTGAAAATGAAGTTTGAAAAATACCTAACCGGTTTTGATTTGGAAAATCGTAATATATTGCGAAAACAAAAGCATACATATAGGACCGTGGAGGTGAGCCGATATCTTACAAAAGGCCTAGGACTCGGTGAGGAGGATGTTATCTTGGCGTGTTTCATTGCATTGCTCCATGATATCGGAAGATTTGAACAGGAAAAAAGATATTCTACATTTGAGGATCTGCTTAGCATAGATCATGCAGAATTTGGGGCCGATCTTCTTTTTAAACAAAATTTAATCCGAGATTTTATACGAGAAGAATCATTTGATTACATTATAGAAAAGGCCATTCGGGAGCATAATAAGTATAAAATAGACTCTGGGATAAGCGGTGAAGTGTTGTTGCATGTGAAGCTGATAAGGGATGCGGATAAACTCGACAATTTTTTTGTCAAATTAACTGAACCATTTGAGGCATTTTTTAAAAAGGTGGACATTGGCGGGGAAAAACTATCCGACGAGGTGTATCAAACCTTTTTAGAACGAAAAGCGATTTTAAATAGTGTACATGAATCGAATTTGGATAAATGGATTAAAAGCATTGCTTGTGTTTTTGACTTAAATTTTCAGGCGAGCTTTCAGTACATACAGCAAAAAGATTACATCAATCAACTGTTTGATAAAGTGAATTATAGAGATCAGGAAACGATTTGGAGGATTGAAAAAATGAAGGGCGTGGTCAATGCGTATATTGAAGAAAAAATAAGGATTGGGGAGGAAAGATGGAGGTAGCCTTTTTTGATACAAAAGAGTACGATAAACAGTTCTTTAACGAACATAATAAAAATTATAATCTAAGCATCCATTACTACAAAGATAAGCTTAGCGCAGAAACCGTCCACATGACACAAGGATATGAAATGGTTTGTGTTTTTGTCAATGACGATATCGGGAAAGAGGTCGTAGAAAAGCTTTATGAAAATGGGGTGAAGCTTGTAGCGTTTCGAAGTGCGGGATACAATAACATTGATATAGAAGCATGCAGAGAGCGGGTTCAAATTGTTAGAGTGCCCGATTACTCACCTTATGCAGTGGCAGAGCATGTGGTCGCACTCATCATGACGTTAAATCGCAATACACATAAAGCTTATTACCGAACCAAGGAAAGGAACTTTGAGATCAAGGGTCTTATGGGATTTGATATGAATGAGAAGACCGTCGGGGTGATTGGAACAGGCAAGATTGGAAAAATTCTGATCAAAATCTTAAAAGGATTCGGGATGCATGTGCTGGCTTATGATAAATATAAGGATGAAGCGGCAGCATCTCAGCTTGGGTTTAGTTATGTAGAGTTTGATGAGATTTTAAAAAATGCGGATATTTTATCTCTACATTGTCCATTGACAGAGGAGACTCAGCATATGATTAATCGTGAAAGTATTGGTAAGATGAAAGATGGGGTGATGCTCATCAATACAAGTAGGGGGCAGTTAATTCATACGGAGGATTTAATAGAGGGATTGAAAATAGGCAAGATCGGTTCCGCCGGGTTGGATGTTTATGAGGAAGAAAAGAACTACTTTTTTGAGGATTATTCCAATCGCATTATTCAGGATGAAGTCCTATCTCACCTTTTAATGTTTCCAAACGTTTTAATCACTTCCCATCAGGCTTTTTTTACTAGGGAGGCCATGCATAATATTGCAGAAATCACTTTAAAAAATATGAAGCAGTTTATAGATGGAGAAGAACTACTAAACGAGGTTCACGCGTAGTAGTAGGGATAAAAAGGGAATCATGTAGTTACATTCTACAATGAGTCCCTTTTTGTAAATCCATA
Source organism: Eubacteriales bacterium (assembly GCA_031549455.1). GTDB lineage: Bacteria > Bacillota > Clostridia > Lachnospirales > JAKSVV01 > JAVBPT01. The sequence continues at coordinate 5,839 of JAVBPT010000072.1, read as the reverse complement.
ATACTTTTATAATTTCTACTCGCCATGTCTAAATCCACAACACGGAACCAATCATCAATATAATCCGCTCTCACATTATAGTGTTTTAAATAGTAGGCATGTTCCCAGACGTCAATCTCCATGATCGGGAACATATTTTGTGTAAGGGGATTATCTTGATTTGGTGTGGTTGTGATCTTCAGCTGAGAATTGGCATCTAATACTAGGAAAGCATATCCGGAGCCAAACACACCTAATGCAGCTTTTTTAAAACCCTCCTTAAATGAGTCGAAACTGCCAAAGGTTCGATCAATGGCGCCTGAAAGCTCCTCGTCTAATCGGGTGTTTTTATTTGTCAGATTTGCAAAGTAGAAATTGTGGTTAAAGACACCTCCTGCATTGTTTCTTACTCCCTGTTGAATTTCCATTGGCAACTGCATATAATCTCGTACAAGTTTTTCGAGGGACCAGTCTTGATAGGCTGGAAAGTTCTTTAAAATGGCATTTAGATTATCCACATATGTTTTAAGGTGCTTATCGTGGTGCAGTTCCATGGTTTTGGCATCAATGTGTGGTTCGAGTGCGCTATAGCTGTAGGGCAATGGCATTAAGCTGAATTCGTAATAATCGTTATACATCAAAATCCTCCTTCCGATACATTTTATGCTTCTATGCGTGGCTTTAATACACAGAAATAAAAATTGGAATTAAAATCCATTTGACAAATCGAATTTAATATATATAATAGTTTTGTAACATTTTGTTAACAAGTTGAATAAACTTATAGTAAAAGGTAGGGAGATCAATATGGGGCCGAGTTATAAAATAGGACGATTTTGTTTATTTTTTAGTTTTATGCTGCTGTTTATGCTAAACAGCGCCTATGCAAACATTTGCGTAGGAAATGCTGTAAACATTCGAAAAACAGAAAGCAAGCTGGCAGAAATTGTTGGAAAACTAAATTATAATGAACCAATCAACCTTCTTGGAATAAGCGGAGAATGGGTCAAAATCTCAAAATCCGATGTGGTTGGATTCGTTTTAAACGATTTTATAAAATTAACGGATAATGCGACTATTTGTGCCACAAACGTAAATATTAGGAAAGAAGCGAGCCCGGCCGCTTTAATTGTTACAAAATTAAATACACCTTTCCGCATTGGTGTTGATGGCGTGAAAGGGGAATGGTATAGTTTCAAATGGAATGGGTCTAAGGTTTGGATTCATAAAAGCTTTGTAACATTAGACGGCACCATTGATCATCTCCTAAATGGGGTCGTAGAAGTAGTAGAGAAAAAAGAAGAAATAAAAATTGAAGAGAAAGAAGTGGCAAATATCACAACACCTGTAGAAGAGGGCAAGACAGGAAAGATAACAGGAAGTAACATTAATGTTCGGGCTGCTGCGAATACCTCTGGTAAAATAGTTGGAAAGTTAAATACCGGAGAAACGGTTTCTGTCTTGAAAGAAGAGGGAAATTGGTATGCCATTTCTTATCAGGGCATAACTGCATATATAAGCCGAGATTTTGTCAAAATAGAAGAAAAAGAAATTGAAACAAAGGTGGCTGGATATGTTGAGATTAATGAAAATGTAGTACCGCAGGCTGGAGTAAGTTATCTATATGTAAATGCTTATACAGGATTAAACTTTAGGAACGCACCCAACACCTCATCTCAGGTTCTATCTAAACTTTCTTTTAAAACCAAGGTCGAAATGATTGAGGACGGAAAAGAGTGGTGTAAAGTGAAATTAGAGGATGGGACAGTTGGATATCTTTCGAAGATTTTCTTGGTCGAAAATATAGACGATATTCATTATTCATCACTTGATGAAATGAGGCAAAAGGTGGTTGAATATGCTAAAAGATATTTAGGGACGCGATATGTGTATGGTGGCATGAATTTTGCAACAGGCGTGGACTGTTCAGGGTTTACTTCCCTTGTAATGAAAAACTTTGGGATTACATTAAATCGTTCCTCAAAAGACCAAGTGTTAAACGGAGTTGCCATTTCAAAATCTGAATTGCTACCAGCGGATCTGCTCTTTTTTTCAACGGGCACAGTGATTTCACATGTGGGCATTTATATAGGTGAGAATAAGATGATTCATGCCTCAACACCCCAAACAGGTGTAATCATTTCAGATTTAAATTCGGATTATAATCTAAGAACCTATCGTTCTGCAAGGAGAGTCATCTATTAATAGGCTCTTTTTTTCTATACATCATGACAAATAAGAAAAACGGAATAACGAACTGAAAAGGAATGGTCAGGTAGACCATTTTTTTAATGAATTCAAAGTAACGAACAGAAGAAGCGAAGAAGAGCTGCATAAGTGCAAGAACAGTAAAAGAGATTGGCATAGTAAAAATTCGATACGTTTTTGTGTAAAATAAGGCCTCAATTGCTTTGGAAATGAAAATAATGCGAATTCCAATGGTAAGTAGAGTATAGACCACGGTTGTGGTGGAGGTAATGATTTCAAATCTTTCAAGTAACTCTCCCACCTTAGCCACACTGAGGGTATTGTAGGAAAGATAATTGAATAAGTTGGAGGCGGGACTTCCGATGATCAAAACTGTTTTAATACAATTTAAAAACAAAACAATATAGATGGTGGCAAGTCCTTTTGATAGAAACAGCGGATGTTTTCCCTCTTCTTTTGTGCCAGATAAAATACCGAGCAAGATCACTGCTTCACCAAATGGTGTAATTACAAATCTAAATGTGTCCTTTAAAACAGGGATAAAGCCATCGTATAAGAAAGGCTGTAGATTGGCATAATGAAAGTAGGGAATAGAGACAATGATAACAAGCGTAATGAGGGTAATCACGATCGGGAACAATACCTCACAAAATCGCCCTAGCGTACTTAACTTAGAGTAAGCGAGGAAGACGCAAAATAAGATGATGAAGGTGCCCATGAAATATTTGGGTGTTTCAATCATCCCTTCATAGATTGTGAACTCAAGAAAGCTGTTCAGTCTCATCACGGTAAAAATAAGGGCATAGAACAAGTATAAAAGAATAAACAGTCTTCCAATCCACCTGCCGAAGTAGGCAAGAAGAAGCTCGAACAAATTTTTGTCTGGATTTTTACTTAGTATTCTAGAATACATAAAATAAAGGGGAAGTACCAAAAAAACGGACAGAATGACTGCAAGACCAATGTCTCGCTCGGAATGGTCTGTTCTGCCAAAAATGAATAGATTTCCCAAAAGGTATAAAAATAAGATGCAATTGGTTTGTTTTACCGTGATATGGTCTTTCATGTGTCCTCCTTAACTTTTCATCATACCAAATAGGGAATCAAGGTTAAAATAGGGATTGGTAAAGAAGATGCCTGTGATAGCAGCAATATTTAATGCATAGGACCCGGCAATCAAAATAAAGTATATTGCAATACACCTTTTGCTTCTTTGTTTCATGTCTCGCCATCCGAAACAAATGAAACCAACATAGATTAAAGAAATAGTAATTATTAGCATTACGGCTCCTCTTTATATAAATGAATTTGATTTTGACCGCTTGAGATCAAGTTCACTTTGCAATTAATTTTAACGTTTAGCTTACTAAACCATTCGCTCTTAAAATTACGCTCAACCTGCTTCCATACTTTTGGAAGGTTCCTCTTGACTTCATCGTGGAAATCCAAAAAATCAGCACGATATTGTGCTTGTGCTTTTGAGATCAGATTTAGGGCTCCGGACTGGATCGCGTTTTCCACTTTACTTTCGAAGGCTCTTTTCTCTTCAAAGCTTGAGACGTCCTGATAAACCAATTGCTCAGTGAGATCTATATACATATTGATATTGTAATGAATGCGGAGGGTTTGGTCATCAAAGGTTACTTTGGTTTTGGTAACGGATTTCTTTACATTGATACTTGCAGTTTTTTTTGAATCTTTTTTGTCCGTTGTATTTAAAGAAAGAACCGCCTCTCCCAACTTGTTTTTTAAAAGTAAATAATACATCGCTTCTTCGTTGGTTAAATAACCCTTAAACCTTCCGTCATCATAAACACCAAGACCAGAGATTGCAATTGCCTTTGTACCATCTTCTTTGTGAACCAATTCGACAGATGGCAATAGGATGCTGGAATCATTCGTATGGTGCTTATTTAAAATTTCATAAAATTTGATATCCAGGGCACTTGAATTATTGATGTTGGTTTGTAGAGTCTCGTGAATATCATAACAGACAAAGGAGTAAAAGGTGTGATCCGCTTTAAAGATATCTTTTGCCATGTTGGTCCTTGCCACAATGATTCGAGGGCCTAAGTCTATCTCAAAATTCAAGAGCAAATATTGGATCAGTTCTTCGATTTCCTTTTTTCCAAAGTTCTGATTGATCACGAAGATGTTGGTGTGCCCAAGAAATGGGTTCATACCAATCGTTTCGCCCAGTTTTGAAAGGGCATCTGAGATTGTGGCGCCCTCAAGCTCGATAATCTGAGAAGAAAACGCTCCTTCCTTACCACTTGCATCCTCAAAGTTTGGGAGTTCAAGGTTGATTAAGTATTGTTCGTCCTCCGTTTTGTCAAAAGTCATTCCAAGAATTAGTCCCAGATGGTTTACCTCTTTATTGCTATAACAGCCTGTGAGACAAAATAGGGAAAGGAAAAGAGAAAAGAATAAGAACTTAATGCTCACTCCGATCACCTCCCGTCCTTTGCCTCGTAACATTAGTAGTCAGATAAGAAGGGCGCTTTTTCATAAAGCTCCATGGAGAGCGAATGAGTCCATCTTTTGAGTCTTCTAAATCTTCACCAATTGTACCCTGGAGGTAAGGAATGTCAAAATTGACGATACTAGAAAGATAGAGCAGCATGCCTGCAATTCCGAGCGCATATCCATAGATCCCAATAAAATAGGTTAGAAGAAGCAGGGAAAGTCGAATAAAAGTAGTTGGAATCATCATTTCTGTTGACATTAAACCGGTAATGGCGGTGAGAGCAGTTAAAATGATCATGGGCGTTGTTACCAATCCCGCCTCAACGGCCGCTTGTCCAATAATAATACCACCCACAATACTTAACGCCTGGCCGATGTTTTGAGGCATATGTGCAGAGGCCTCTTTTAGGATATCGAACAGGAACAGGAGAAGCAAAATTTCAAAAAATTTTGGAAAAGGGACTTCTTGTTGTTGTAAGGAAAGGTTCATCAAAAACTTGATTGGGATTGCTTCGGGGTGAAAAGAAGAGTAGGCAAGGTAGAGGGCGGGAAGACTAATGGTGGCGACAAAGCCAACTGCTCTTAGGATTCTTGCAAAACTACCATAATAGAAATTCATGAAGTAGTCATCATTGGCCTGGAAATATTCCATAAACAAATAAGGGACAGTGATGACAGAAGGCGAACCATCCACGAAGATAGCAATTCTCCCTTCTAGGAGTCTAGCGCTGGCAACATCGGGTCTTTCGGTATTACCGAGCGTTTTAAATACCGAAAATTTGGCATCGCCAATAAGCTCTTGGAGATAATTGCTATCCAGAATGCCATCGATGTCAATGGCCCTGAGTCTGTTTTCAACTTCCTTTAAGATCCGTTGATTGACAATGCCATCCACATATCCAATCCCAACTCGTGTATTGGTTTTTCTTCCAATTTTCAAATATTTGACTTTGAAATCAGAGGAGGCGATCCTCCTTCTGACAAGAGAGATATTGGATAGGAAAGCCTCTGTGAAGGCTTCATGGGAACCAAGTGTTCCGCCTTCTACTTTGGGCTCTCCGATGCTTCTGGATCCCCAACCTTTTGAGGTGATGATAAGACCGGAATCAAAGTGGTCCACAAGCAATAGCGTATCTCCATAAGAGATAGCATCAACCATTTCTTTTACATTTGTGAGATCCTTTAC
>JAVBPT010000050.1:0-3953 GCA_031549455.1 Eubacteriales bacterium | reverse complement strand
TGTCTGGTTTGGGCGATTTGATTGTGACTTGTAACAGTATGCATAGTAGAAATCGACGTTGTGGCATTTTGATTGGCAAAGGATATAAATTGGAAGATGCCATTTTAGAAATCAAAATGGTGGTGGAAGGGGTTAGTACGGCAAAGTCAGGTTATGAGCTTGCCAAAAAATACAACGCAACCACGCCGATTATTGAGGCGGTGTATAACGTGCTCTTCTGCGGAAAAGATCCAAAGAAAATTGTGGAAGAATTAATGAACAGAGACAAATGCGAGGAATTTATAGAGCAATAGAAAGGACGAAGAGATGTTTGTAGATAAAGTGGGCATTTATGTGAGAGCGGGTAATGGTGGAGACGGCGCAGCAACCTTTAGACGTGAGAAGTTCGTTCCAAACGGAGGACCGGATGGAGGCGATGGAGGCGATGGAGGTAGTGTGTTTTTTGTGACCGAAAAAAATATCACCACGTTGGTCGATTTCAAAAATAGGAATCACTTTATGGCCGAAAATGGCGGAAACGGGTCCGGCGGAAATCGTCACGGCAAAAACGGGAAGGATATTTTGATAAAAGTGCCAATGGGAACAGTGATCAAGGAGAGAGAATCCGACAAGGTAATTACAGATCTTAATAAAGATCAAATGGAGTATAAACTGTTAAGTGGAGGTCGCGGCGGTCTTGGTAATCAACACTTTGCCACCTCAAGAAGGCAGGCGCCGAAGTATGCTGAAAAGGGGAAAGAAGGGGCAGAACTTAACCTTATATTAGAGTTAAAGATGATTGCCGATGTTGGACTCATTGGATTTCCGAATGCAGGTAAATCTACGCTTCTTTCTGCGAGTACCAATGCCAAACCAAAAATTGCTTCCTACCAATTTACCACGCTCATCCCAAATCTTGGTGTGGTGAATACGAAGATTGGAAAGTCCTTTTTGATGGCAGATATTCCGGGACTGATTGAGGACGCACATAAAGGCGTGGGGCTGGGGCATGCGTTTTTAAGACATGTGGAACGCACCAAAATGTTGATCCATGTGGTAGATGTGGCTGGTACGGAAGGGAGAAACCCGCTTGTGGACATTGAAAAAATCAATCTTGAAATTGAACTTTACAGCAAGAATCTTGCAAAAAAGCCACAGGTTCTTGCTTTAAATAAGATAGATTTATTATACGATGATGATACCATTATAAAGCAAATACAAGAGGAACATCCAGATGTAAAGGTGTTTCCGATCTCTGCAGTGGCACATAAAGGGCTGGATGAGTTATTTAATTATGTTGCGTGTGAGATTGAAAAGCACGAACAGGAAGAGGTTACCTTCAGGCAAGAGTTCTTCGTGTCTGAACTAGAAGATTCACTAGAAGAAAGCTGGATTGATGTAAGAAAAGAGAAGGAGCACCTCTTTATTGTAAGTGGGAAGGCAGTTGATAAGATGCTAGGGTATACCAACCTGGACACAGAAAAGGGCTTTGCATTCTTACAGCAATTCTTAAAAGAAAAAGGAATTATAAAGAGATTGGAAGAACTTGGGATAAAGGAAGAGGATTTGGTAAGACTGGGGGACCTTGAGTTTAAATATTACAAATAGGGAGGGTGTGCTTGTGACTTATAGTGAGATCAAGAAAGATGTGAAGGAGAAATTATCGGAGGAAAGATATAAGCATGTACTTGGAACGGTGGAAATGGCGGAAAGGCTTGCAAAAATGTATGACGTTTCTCCCAAAAAAGCAAAATTGGCGGCTCTTTTACATGATATTGCAAAAGAGTATACCAAATATGAGCGTGATTTGTTTTGTAAATTGAATGATTTAAAGATGGCTGACTATGAAAAACGCTCGGATAAGATTGTGCACAGCTTCTTGGGGGCAGAAGTAGCGAAACTCGACTACAAAATTACAGACGAGCAGATATTGGATGCGATTAGGTACCATACAACGGGAAGACCAAATATGACGACACTTGAAAAAATCATTTATGTTTCTGACTTTATAGAGCCCAATCGAGATAGCGAGCGTTATATTGAGAAGGTTCAAATCGCACGGGGGATTGTGGAGCATGATCTGACCAAGACGGTGGCCTACATACTTCATGAAACACTTCTTTACATACCACCCAAGGATTTATATAAGTTAACAAAAGAGGCGTATGAGTTTTATAAAAATGAACTAGAGTAGGTAAAAATATGAAGAAGCCGATGAAACGAATCAAACTTATTGTGGCATATGACGGGACCAATTATGCGGGATGGCAAAAACAACAGAATGCAAATACCATTCAGGCTGAGCTTGAGTCGGTGTGTTACAAGTATTTTAAACAAAAAGTGAGAGTGGATGGATCGGGGCGAACAGATACGGGCGTTCATGCAGATGGGCAGGTGGCGGTATTTCATGTGAGCACGGACATCGGGATCGAGAAGATTCCGTATCTTTTTAATTCTTCACTTCCCAAGGACATTGTTGTAAAAAAGGCGGGCCCTGTGAGTGAAAGATTTCACCCAACGTTGGATGTGAAGGAAAAGATTTATGAGTACACAATTTTAAATGCAAAATTAAGGGATGTTCGGTTAGCAAGATATGCATACTTTGTGTATCGGGATCTCCAGATTGAAGAAATGATAGAGGCCTCCAAACACTTTTTGGGAGAACACGACTTTAAAGCTTTCTGTTCGGCAGATAACCAAACCAAAACCACCATCAGAACAATTTCAAATATAGAGTTTAAAATTAAGAAGACAAGAGAAGGAAAAGTGATTCGAATTCGCGTTTCGGGAACAGGTTTTCTACACAATATGGTGCGCATTATAATAGGTACCCTAATCGAGATTGGGTATGGAAAGAAGACAGCAGAAAATATTGTTGAGGCGTTTGCAACTGGGAGAAGAGGATATGCGGGCTTTACAGCGCCTGCGCATGGGCTTTGTCTTAAGAAGGTACAATATTGAAAAAAGGGGAGTGAAAACCAGATGATTAAACGTCTGGCTTTTTTGAAAATATAAAAAATATTTAAAATATAGTTGATTTAAAAAAAGTTTGTTATAGTATATAGGTACAATACTTTATTTTAAAATTGTTAAAGAATATAAAACTATATTCGATATAAATGGTAATGGGGGAATTATGGAGTTAGCTACAGTCCTTGGGTTTGTGTTTGGTGTTGTATTCATCATTACTTCTATTGTTCTGGGAGGGGGCTTTGAAGCGGTTGCATGGTTTGTCGACTTGCCTTCTGTTATGATTACAATAGGGGGGGCATTTGCATCCACAATGATTTCTTTTCCAATGTCAAAGTTTAAAAATGGACTGGGAACGATTAAATATATTATGAGAGAGGATAAGTTTAGCCCAAAGGATGTAATTGATACCATTATTGAACTTGCGAACATTGCTAGAAAAGATGGCCTTCTCGCACTTGAGGAAAGAGCAAATAATGAAGAGGATGATTTTCTAAAGAAAGGGCTATTGTTGCTTGTGGACGGTACCCATCCAGACCTTGTGAAGGGGATTATTGAAACCGAGCTTGTATTTTTACAAGAAAGGCATAAAGAATCCCAAGGAGTATGGGATACCATCGGGAGCTTAGGGCCTGCATGGGGGATGATCGGAACACTGGTTGGACTCATCATCATGCTTAGAAATCTAGATGATCCAAGTTCAATTGGACCAAGTATGGCGGTGGCCTTGATTACAACATTCTATGGGTCCTTACTCGCCAATTTTATAGCAATTCCAACAGTGAATAAGCTGAAAGCAAGAAGCGCTCAAGAAGCACTCATGAAGCAGATTATGATTGAAGGACTTCTTTCCATTCTTGCAGGTGAAAACCCAAGAATCATCGAGGAAAAATTGAAAGCATTCTTGTCTCCAGTTATGAGAGAAAGCTCAAATAGTTAGGGGTGTGTTATGGCGATAGAAAAGAAAGAAGAAGAACAGAAAAAAGGTGCGCCAGAGTGGATGA